>NZ_CP061498.1:1800000-1992500 GCF_014681765.1 Roseicitreum antarcticum | reverse complement strand
CTTGCTTTGCTTGATGTCTAACCGCGGTCCGTTATCCGGATCCGGGACCCTGTGTGGCGGGTAGTTTGACTGGGGCGGTCGCCTCCTAAAAAGTAACGGAGGCGCGCGAAGGTTGGCTCAGAGCGGTCGGAAATCGCTCGTTGAGTGCAATGGCAGAAGCCAGCCTGACTGCAAGACTGACAAGTCGAGCAGAGACGAAAGTCGGCCATAGTGATCCGGTGGTCCCAAGTGGGAGGGCCATCGCTCAACGGATAAAAGGTACGCCGGGGATAACAGGCTGATGGTGCCCAAGAGTCCATATCGACGGCACCGTTTGGCACCTCGATGTCGGCTCATCTCATCCTGGGGCTGGAGCAGGTCCCAAGGGTACGGCTGTTCGCCGTTTAAAGAGGTACGTGAGCTGGGTTTAGAACGTCGTGAGACAGTTCGGTCCCTATCTGCCGTGGGTGTAGGAGATTTGAGAAGAGTTGCCCCTAGTACGAGAGGACCGGGGTGAACGTTCCACTGGTGGACCTGTTGTGGCGCCAGCCGCAGTGCAGGGTAGCTATGAACGGACAGGATAACCGCTGAAGGCATCTAAGCGGGAAGCCCCCTTCAAAACAAGATCTCCCTTGAGAGCCGTGGTAGACCACCACGTCGATAGGCCGGAGATGTAAGCGCAGCAATGCGTTCAGTTGACCGGTACTAATGGCTCGATAGGCTTGATTTGATCCAGAAAAAGCAAGGCACAATCCTCGCTTCAAATCAAAAGCAGACCTCTGGATAGCTGATGTGTGTTTCTTCTCCGGTTTGGTGGCTATAGCACGAGCAAAACACCCGATCCCATCTCGAACTCGGAAGTTAAGTGCCGTCGCGCCAATGGTACTGCGTCTTAAGACGTGGGAGAGTAGGTCACCGCCAAACCTGACAAGAAACACAAATTTCTCTCATAACGATACAAAATGCGCACCAAATATATAGCGCAAATCAGCGCGGGATGGAGCAGCCCGGTAGCTCGTCAGGCTCATAACCTGAAGGTCGTTGGTTCAAATCCAACTCCCGCAACCAAATTCTTGAACGATATCAGAAGCATAGAACCCGACCTAAACAGTCGGGTTTTTGCTTGCGCATTTTGTGTCAACGCCATGTCAACGTTTGACGAGTCGCACGCAAAAGCGATGCGAGAACGGCCCTTCCGCCACCGTTGAAACCATCGCCCGTAACTGGTATATGACTCAGTCATACCATGGAGGTGCAGATGACCGTCAAAACAACCCTCAGCTTTACCGACCGCCATCACCACTTCCTCGCGGAAAAGGTGGGGCAAGGCGTGTTCGCGACCCAAAGCGCGGCAGTCGCGGCCGCGCTGGAGCAGATGATGCAGGACGAACAGGAACGCGATGTGGCCCTCGCGGCCCTCACGCAGGAAATCCGCGCCCGGATGGAAACACCGCGTTCAGCGTTTATCGACCAGGACGATGCGTTTGCCACCGCACAAGCCACCATCGGGACAGCGCGGGGCGCGTGAATTACCGCATCCGGTTCCATCCTCTCGTCGTACGTGACCTTGATGCCATCGCGCGCTGGATCCTCGACTATGCCGGGCCCGATGCGGCCGCCCGAAAGCTGGGCGAGATCGAGGCGGCCATCGCCACGCTGAAAGCCATGCCGCACAAAGGAAGCCTCCGCGATGAGATCGCCCCTGGCTTGCGTGCCATCCCGGCAGGCCGGAAAGCTGTGATCGCGTTTGTGGTTGATGATGACCAAAGGGAAGTTCTGATTTACGCTGTGACCTATGGCGGTGCCGATTGGGCCATGCGCAGCAGCGCGCGCAGCCGGTGACGGCGCAGTGGTCTTCTATTTATTCGAAAGTATGCTTTGATGGGATTTGTCTTTTACGATCTTGAGACCACAGGGCTATCGCCTGCTTATAACCAGCCGCTGCAATTCGCGGCGATCCGGACGGACGACAGCTTCGCCGAAATTGAGCGGGTAAATCTACGGTGTCGGATCGCCCCGCACATCATTCCGGCGCCACAGGCGCTGATCGTCACCGGCGTGACGCCCGCGCAGTTGGTTGACCCTGCACTGCCGACCTTGTTCGATTTTACCCAGTCCATCATGGAGTTGATCGAACGATGGGCGCCCGCGACATGGGTGGGCTTCAACACCATCCGGTTCGATGAGGAGGTTCTGCGGCAGACCTTCTACCAGAACCTGCAGCCGAACATTTACGCCACCCAGTTCAACGGCAACAACCGGCTCGACATTCTGACCGCCGTCTATGCTGTGTGGTGCCGCAGTCCGGGCCTGTTGAATTGGCCGACCGATGATACCGGCCGCACCACCTTCAAGCTGGATCGTCTGGCCCCAGCAAATGGCTTCAACGCCCACAACGCCCATGATGCCCTTGGGGATGTCGAGGCCACGGTCCACATCGCCCGCCTCATTGCCAACGGCGATCCTGTGCTCTGGTCGGCCATCCTGCACAATCGAGACAAACAGAGTGTCATGGCCACGCTGGAAACCTTCCGCCCGGTGGAACTGGTGCTGCGCTTTGGTGGCGGCCCGCCACGCTCCTATGTCGGGTGTTTCTGTGGGACGGCTGATGGAAACCCAACACAGGCGGCCTTCTTCGATCTGGAGGCAGGCCATCTCGAGGCCCTGATGCAGGCCGACGACGCGGCGCTGTTTCAGGCGGTCGATGGCACACCCCAGGTCATCCGCAGCATCGCGACCAACAAGGTGCCGTCGCTGTTCCCCATTGCCAATCCAGACCCAGACCATGTCCGCAAAGCAGCCCTGATCGCCACGAATCCTGCCTTTCGTGCAAGGGTCGGGCAAGCTATGGCCGCGCGCTATGTCGATGATCCAGATGCGCCGCCACCATCGGTCGAAAAGCAAATCTATGGCGGGTTCTATGCAAAAGGTGATCGCGATCTCCTGGCTGAATTCCAGCAGGCCGACTGGCCGCGGCGTTGCGAAATCGTCGATCTGTTGACCGATGCCCGCCTGCGCCAGCTTGGCCGCAGGCTGATTGCTTTCCATACGCCCAGCGTCCTGACTGCCGAAGAAGCGGCGCAGTTCAAAGTCTTTCTTCACGAACGGTGGAATGCCCCAGATACTCCCGAGATCGACTGGACGACCATCGCATCAGCCACGCGTGCCATCGCCGAGCTCCGGGCGGTGCCGGGGGCGGATCAGGCTGCGCTGAATGACATCGCGGATTTCATCCAGCAGTTTGGATCTGCGCAACCAGCGTGATGACATGAAGAATGACCACCTCAGCCTTTGCGCAAGGTGCACAATTGTGCCCTTTTCGAATCGCGACAGACGATGCCGTTGCATGCCACCATCTCCGGGCAGCGAATCCCTGCCGCTCTTTGAAAACGTGAATCCGTGAAACGGGCCGGGCGTGACGCTGCGGTCGAGGCGTCTGGCGCTTCCTGCAGGGTAGGTAATTGCCCGGTCCGTTCTTCACCTGCACGCCCGCGCTTGCTCGCGCAGGACGGCATAATCGCTGAGCATCCGCACCACCATCGATGTTTCTGATAGCGTTTCGACTTCAACCGCAGCACTTGCCTGATCAGTGGGGTTATAGTCCACGATCGGTGGGCAGCGCGCCAGAGCGTCAGAACTGACCGTCGCGCAACCGACCAGCAAGAGCATCGCGATCAGCAGGCCGACGGCTGGCGGCGTCCAGCATCTGACGTTGGATTTCATGTGTTCTCTCCGATGTTGAAAGACGTTCCGCCAGCCGCCCGGCGCGTTCCCCGGCGCGGCGGAGGTTCAAGAGGAACAAAGCGATTGTGATTGCTGCCAAAAGCAGGCCCAGCGCTCTGCGCGCCGGGCCGCTGGCGAGAATGGCGGTGATCCAGCCCATCATCGCTGGCCCCGCTTCCAGTCTTCGATCCGGGCGTGGATGGCGACGGCGATGCCGATCAGCGCCACGGCGATGAACACCCAGCGCAGGGTGTCGAGGTAGGGCACCAGGGGCAGGATAGCGGATTGGGTTTCCGCCAGGACGTCTTGCGCCACTTCAACACCGGCCGCGCCGACCGTGGCGATGCCCGCTGCCCCACCACCTTTCAAAGTGCGGCTGTCGGCAAGAACCTCACGGGCAGGCGGGGTTTCAGGCACGAAGGGCGTGGCGCTGGCAGCGAAGGGTTCGCCCCACGACCGCGCTGGCCCGAGATCGACGTGCATGAAGCCCGAGCGCGGATAAGTGCCGAAACCGAGGAAACCGACGGCGCGGGCGGCTTCGGCGAAGATGGCCGGGTCGTGGTTCGACATGGCGATGTCGAACGCCGTGCCCAGCATGTGCTTCGAGGCCGGGGCCCCACCCACCGCCCGGTTGTGGCTGGGGCTGCGATAGCCGGAACGCACGATCAGCGGCTTGCCGAGGCGGTTGCGCAGGGACTGCAGCTTGTCCATGGCTTCGGTGTTGATCTTGATCGCACCGGTGCCGCGGCAGGCGATCTCGGCCGGGGAAAAGCTGGGCCAGCGCCAGAGGCTTTCGGGCACGTCGCGGAAGTGGGCATAGGTCGTGGTCGGCATGGAGTTCTCCAGACATGCAAAACCCGCCGGTGGCGGGTGGGGTGGGTCGGCAGGTTGGTGTGGTGTTTGTCAGTCGATACGCCCGCGCTGGAAGACATCAAACACCAGATCGCGCATGGCGCGGATGTCGGTCTCGATGCGTTCCAGCCGGTCGGCGTCGCCTTTGCGGTCGTCGGCGCGCTGGCGATCAACGCGGTTGCGCTCGGCCAGCAGCTCGCGGTCCAGCCGCAGCAGCATCGCGTCATTGGTGAAGGCGCGGCGCGTGACAGCGGCAAGAAGTGCGATGAATCCACCGATCAGCGCGGTGATGGCGGCGGTCAGGCCGTTGTCGCGGAAGGCCGCGCCGACCTCCTGCAGCAATGAGGTGCGGTCTGTCATGGTGATATCCTTGGGTCATGAGTCTGATGTTCGTGCGAAACAGCCTGCGGTGGGGGCGGGTCACCCTATTTTGCAGCCCCAGAAGCTGGTGTGATCGGCGGCGAAGTAGCCGTCCGCGACCCGGAAATACCCCTGCAGCTCGACGGTATCGCCCGCGGTGAGCGGCACCATGGTCTGCAGCCAGATCGCGGTGGCCAGCGAAACATGGGTGGCCGAGCTCTCGCCGAAAGAGCCCCTGATCTCCGTGCTGCCGTTCAGCACCAGCCGCCCACGCATCCGGGCCGTGGTGCTGGCGTTGATCTTGTAGAGCAGCGTAGCGCCGAACAGGTAGGTGCCGTCCACAGGTGCGGTGAAGAGGTTAGTCCCGGCGTCGAACGCACCCTGATCGTTAGTGTCGGTGTTGTTCAAGCCGATCTTCGTCCAGGTGCCGACACCCACGTAGTTGTCGTAATTGGTGTAGGCCTTGAAGCGGGGCAGCTGCGGCTGGTCGACGATGCCGTTGGTGTTGTCGACGATCAGCCCGTCAAAGAACGTGCTGCCATCGGTGGAAACCGCGAGCCGGAACCGGTCGGAGCCGAAAAGCCCCAGCAGAGCCTTGGTCACGAAGCCGCTCTGCAGCGTCAGACCGAGATCGTCGCCCGCAGCCTCCTTGTTCATGGTGTAGAACAGATCACCGGTCCCACCTTCGGCCACGGTCTTCGCGGTCCAGAGCGCGGCGTTGAGCTTGGCCGAGAACGGATTGGCGGCATCGGCGGTGGTTCCCAGCCCCAACAGCGCGAGGTTTTGTAGGGAGGCGGGTGTCGTGCCGATCCAGCCCGCGCCATCGTAGACCAGCAGCAGACCCTCATCCTCGATCCACGCGCGCCAGCCTGTGCGCGGCGACAGACGCAGCCAAGCGCCATCTGTCCGGAGCGCCACGTTCAGGTCCCAGCCCGCCCAGTCGCCGGTTGCGCCCGAAGCAACGATGTAGCGGTCGCCATCGGCGGGGCTGCCGGGCGGCGCGGTCTGATCCCGGTCGAGAACGGAAAGCTGGATCAGCCCGTCGAGCAGCCGCAGCGCCTCGTTATGGGTCACATGCTTTTGGGCCTGCGATGCCAGGATGTATGGCAGTAGGAGGTGAGTGGTGATGTCGGACATGGTCCTGCTTTCAGAAGGTGAGGGTGACAGATCGGCCAGCGCCCCGGCCGATCAGGGCCGAGAGTTGATAAATGCGGATTGCGAGGAATTGGCCCGGGCCGAAGGGAGTGCCCCAATCGGCGGTCTGCTGGGCGGCGGTGTAGAGGGCAGAGGTCGTGGCAGTCGTCAAGGATCGCTTGACAATTGACCCGTCCAGAATATCGAGCGCATAAGCCTCAAAGTCTTCTGCCAAGGGCACATCGCCTGCACCCCAGCTGTCGGCCGCAAGCGACCGCGACCGGCGCGTCCAGCGAATGGTCAGATCGCCGGGACTGCGGGCGGTGCGCCACGGCTGCTCAACATGGGCGACCGAGAACGGCCGCAGTCCAGCACCTTCGGGTGTGAACGTGGCGGCGACAAAGGTCTCGTCGCTGACCGGACGAGAGGCTGGGCCGATGCGCCAGTTCCATGGCAGACCGAGGTCGGCTTCCGATATCGGCAGCGATGCCAGCGTGGTGTCCAACACGACAACCCGCGCGCCGGTCGGCACCATGCTGACCATCGCCCCTTCGGTTCCGCGCTGGCCGCGCAGGAGGCGGGTCAGCCTGTACCGCCCTGGTGCGATCAGCTCGGCTGTGCCTGCCTGGACGATCTCCCACTGCCCTGCGCCGCTTTCAACGGCCAGCGCATTCGCGCCGCCGAGCAAGGTGATGTCCGTGACGCTTTCCAGCGTGCCCGAGAAGAGATCGATGACCAGCGCATTGCCAAGATTAAAGCGCGACACCGGCCCGGCATAGAAGCCTTCTGCCAGAACCCCGATCCGGGCGCGGCTGCCAAATGTTGTCAGCAAAGCAAAGCCATCTGTGGCGGCGCTGCGATAGACCGCAATCTCTCCCGGCCATGGTTTGGCGTAGGCTGCAACGAAGGGCCGATGCGCCGGTTGATCCTCACGCAGCTGCGGTAGGTCCAGCAAGACCACATCCGGGGCACCAAAGACTGTCGGCGTCGAGAGTGAGGCAGGGCGTGGTTCGGGGAATGTCCCGCTCGATGTTGAAAAGCGCGACGGGGGACGCTGCTGATTTCAGGGTTACGCGGCATCTGCCACCTGGTCAACGGCGTCTTCGGGTTTGGAGCGATGCTTCTCCAGTGCTGCCTTGAGGACGGGCAATTGCTTGTGGGCCTTGAGGCGACGAAAGCCCTTGGCGGCCTCGAGCATGCCCGCAGCGGTCCAGCGCAGCGCCATTTTCGCGTCGCGCCAGCGCTTCACGTTCCGGCAGACCTGTCTGATCACCGCGTTCATAGACTCGACGATGTTTGTCGAAGCCAGTGAGCGGCGCAGTTCGGGCGGCAGGCCGAGGCGGGTCACGGTGAGGATCTCGTCGAGGCCCTCGAGGATGCTCTTCGACACGCCGGGCGCCTCGAGTTCGAGGCGGCGCGCGAGGGTGCGCAGAAGACGTTCGGCCTTGTCGGCATCATCGAGCTCCCAGGCCTGGCGCAGGGCGCGGCGGACAGCGGCGTGAAGCTTGGGATTGAGTCGCTCGGTGATGTTGCGAGCCTTGTGGACCTGGCAGCGCTGGATCGGAATGTCCGCGCCAAAGGTCCGGCGGATCGCCTTGGTCAGGGCCTTGGCGCCATCTACGATGAACAGCCGACAGACTGCGGGTTCGAGCCCACGCTCGATCAGGTTGTCCAACAACGCCTGCACGGTCGCAGCGTTCTCCGTCGCGCCTTCGACCACGCCCAGCGGGTGTTTCCGGCCGTCGGCATCGATCCCGATCGCGCCCAGCATCAGCAGGTTGTCCCCCATGTGCAGACCATCGATCTGGATCACCAGCAGGTCGAGCGCAGACAGATCAGAGGCCATCCATGCGTCCATGCGCGCCTGGGTCAGCGCCTTGAACCGCCGTGAGACTGCGGATTTCGACAGCCCCGATCCCGCCTCGGACGGCACCCCGGCCTCGGGCAGACGCACGGCGCGGCCGACTTTGCGCGTGGCGACATTCATCAGCATCAGGCTCATCGCCCATTGCTCCAGCCAGCCGGCCTGCGCAGCTTCCTGCCAGCTTGGCAGCGACAGCTCCTTGCCGGTGGTTTTTGATCGCACCCGCGGACGCTCCAGTTCCACCTTGCCACCGTGAAAGCCCACCGGGCCCCGCGTGCGGCCCAGCGATACCCCTGCTTGTCGGCACTGCGCGCATGCGGGG
This sequence comes from Roseicitreum antarcticum, assembly GCF_014681765.1. GTDB lineage: Bacteria > Pseudomonadota > Alphaproteobacteria > Rhodobacterales > Rhodobacteraceae > Roseicitreum > Roseicitreum antarcticum. The sequence goes on along the minus strand of NZ_CP061498.1, from coordinate 1,984,266 downwards.
CCCCGGCCAGCGCCGTCGCGTCCTCCTCCAGCATCTGCGTCAGGCTGGCGAGACCCGCGACCAGGCAGAACCGCTCGAAGCTCGCCCCGACCGCATCACGGGCCTCTTCGACTGCCGCCGTCAGCTCGGCCTTGCTGGCCAGGGCCAGCGGGGATGTGGTAGATGTTTTCATGGTGTTGCTCTCCATCTGGATTGAACACCCCGAGCCTACGGCTCAGGGAGAGCAACGCCACCCTTCAGATAACGAACTTCAACATCGGTCGGGACATTCCCGTGGTTCGCCGGGTGGCAGGTCATAGACGGCCCGATCCTGGCGCACGGCGTCGACGCTGCGCAGATCAGAATCCGCGATGGAGACCAGCCGCATCTCGGTCAGGCGGCCATCGTGATCGAGCAGGATCACATCGCAGGGGTCCAGCGCCAGCCGCGAGGGTGGCAGGCGAAACACCGCACTTTCGCGTCCGACCCAAGCCTCCATCAGCGCGCGACGACAGCGGCGTTCGGCCTCTTCGGGCGGCACTGCCATCGGAAACGCCTCGGCGGCGATCCTCGTGGTGTCGACCGTGATGCGCCGGGCCTCGACCTGCGCCGCGTCATAATCCTCATCAGCGCGGGCGACCTGCCATTTGAGCGCCTGCGGCAGTTCGGTTTCCTGCGCCCGGGTCAGTTCCATCACGTCACCCTGCGCCGAGGAGGGCGCGACCATGCTGTCGGGCGTGATCGTGGCAATGGCGATCCGGCCGCGCATCAGGCAGCGGATGCGGCCTTCGCTCTCGACCGCATCAAAGCCAAAATGCCGGGCCAGCGTGGAAATCGAGGCGCGTGGGGCTTCCAGCGCCGAAATCACATAGCCCTCAACTGCGCCCCAGAGGCCGGAGACGTCGATCTGATCTTCTGGCATTCCGGCACGCAGGCAGAGGTGGCGCACCAGTGCGGCGAGGGAAACAGCGCCCAGCCGTCCGGTTAGCCAATGGCCGCGCCGCCAGTTTGGCCCATCGGTCCAGACGTCGGTCAGGCCGGGAAAGAACGGATAGGGCCGGGCGTCCCAGGTCCAGGCCGCGCATTCCGGCACATGGACCATCGGCGCGAGGTAGACAGACGATGTAGGATTGTTGGCTGGTGTTGACCAAAACAGATACGTCGCCTCAAGATAGGCACGCTGGATCGCATCATCCCGCCAGCCGCGCGAAAAGTAGGGCGTAGAGCTTTCCGACGATTTTGGGTCAAAGAACACGTTCGGCTGATTGGTACCGCGGTCAATCGCAGGGCAGCCCAGTTCCGTGAACCAGATCGGTTTTGACTGCGGCACCCAATCGGTTGGCACACCGCTCTCCACACCACCCGGTCGGTTGAAATGCGGGTTTTGCCACCAGGCGCGCAGATCCTTGAAACGGAACACCCATGGTTTTGCCGCCGCACCGTCCGTGATCGGCGTCCGGGTTTGGGTCGCCCTGTCAGATGGGTTGGCATAGAACCAGTCAAACCCCTCGCCACCGGTGATGTTTGATTGCAGGTAGGCACGGTCGTAGATCGCCGGGGCCAGCGCGGCATCAATGTGATCAAACCCGTCGCGCCAGTCCGAGAGCGGCATGTAGTTATCGATGCCGATGAGGTTGATGTTGGCGTCCGACCAGAGCGGGTCAAGGTGGAAGAAGACATCGCCGCTGCCGTCGGCAGGGTGGTGGCCGAAGTATTCCGACCAGTCGGCGGCATAGCCGAGGCTCAAACCCGCGCCGAGGATCGCACGTACATCAGCCGCGAGGGATTTGAAGGCGGTGACGGCGGGATAGGTGCTGGCACCAGAGCGGATCGTGGTCAGGCCGGGCATCTCAGACCCAACCAGGAAGGCATCGACGCCCCCAGCGGCTTTGCACAGATGCGCGTAGTGCAGGATCATTCGACGCAGCGACCATTCGCCTGCCGGGCCGGTCCAGCTGACGCTCTCGCCCGACACCGCGAATTGCGCCGGGCTGGCCGCGCCGAACAGCGCCGCGACCTGCGTGGCGGCGGTGGCGGTCTTGTCCACGGTCCCAGCATAACCCGCCGCAGGGGAGCAGGTGATCCTTCCCCGCCAGGGGAAAGCAGGCTGGCCGGTTGTGGCTGTGTCGTCAGAGAAGGGGTTCGGCAGGGTGTTGCCGCTCGGCACATCCATCAGCAGAAACGGATAGAAGGTCACTCGCAGCCCGCGCGCTTTCATCTCCTGGATCGCCTGCACCACGGCGAAATCTGCCGGGGTGCCGCCATAGACCGGACGATCCTCGGCATCTCGGCTGACAAGAAAAGCATCCGCGCGCGAAACCCCATTCACCGACCATGCCGAGGGCGTCGTGGTCTTGGTGTCTACCTCGACACCCGGCCGAACCTTGCAGTTCCCCGTCCGCAGGTCATCGCCGAACCACGCCACCACCAGCGACACACTTTCCACCGCCGGGGCCATCGCTTGCAGCCGGTCCAGTGCCACCACGAAGTCAGCAGTATCGGAGATCGCATTCAGGTTCTCGGCCACGGTGGTGCCGCCGGAGGTTTGACCAAAGCCGATGGTCGTGCCGCCGCTGGTCTTCTTGACGGGCACGGTGGCATAACTGAACTCGCCCGAGGCCGGGATTAGCGTCACAGCCTTGACCATCCCCTCGGCGGTGTCAGCATCGGCCAGTGGCCGGAACACCTCAAAGCTGATCTGCGGCAGCCGGTTGCCGAAGGGGCTAAGGTCCAATTCCTCGAACACCACATAGGCAGTGCCGCGATAAGCGGGGGTATTGGATGCCCCCATCTTGGCGCTGATGAACGGGTCCGGAGCCTGCATCTCGTCTCCGGGATACCAGCGCCAGGTGACACCGGACATGTCAATCGGCTTGCCATCGGCCCAGACGCGCCCGATGCCGGTGATCTCGCCCTCGCAGAGCGCCACAGCGAAGGACGCCGAGTAGAGATACTCGGTCGTTCTGACCTTCGGCCCGATCCCTTTGCCGCCGCCCTGACTGGTGGTCTTGGTCTCCTCGCGAAAATCCGTGGCCCAGATGATGTTGCCACCAATCCGCATGCGACCATAAAGCCGCGGGATCACCGCCCCCTCGGTTGAGGAGGTAATGCGCAGGCTGTCGAGCCGCGCGCCTTCGATGCGCTGAGCGGGGGCCAGGGACGACACGATCCAACTATCAACCACTGAGCCGATGGTCGATCCAATGAAGCCACCGATGGCAGCGCCGGAAAAGCCGAGGATGGCACCGCCGAATCCCGCACCGAGCGCGGAGCCGACGGCACCGAGAACCAAAGTTGCCATGTGAAAATCTCAGATGTTGCTGGAGCGTGGGAACAGGAAGGCGAACGCGATCCGGCGCGCCCATGCCGGGGTCAGGATTTCCTCGACGACGCCCAGCCGTTCATAGGCATGGATGAAATGGTCGGAGCCAGTCAGGATCCCGACGTGCTTGGCAATTGCGCGCGGAGCCATGCGAAACAGGACCAGCGCGCCGGGACCGGCATCGCTTACGGCAACTTCGGGCATCATGCGCCGCGCGCCTTCCGCCAGTACCTCGTTCGGCCCTGTCTCGCCCCAATCCCGGCTGTAGGGCGGGATCGGGAAAGGTTCATCTCCGACCACGTCGCGCCAGACGCCGCGCGCGAGGCCGAGGCAATCGCAGCCGACCCCGCGCAGGCTGGCTTGATCGTGGTAGGGCGTGCCGAGCCAGGAGCGGGCGGTGGCAATTACGAGGGCGGGATCAATGATTTCTACTTCGGGCACTGAGGTCTCAGCTTGATACCCAGAAGTATCATGAGCTCCTGAACCAACATCATTGGTGCGGCTCCATATCATCACGGCGATCCTTCCGGTCTCACAATTATACCTACAACGATCCAAATATTGCCAAATCCAAGGTATCGATATCCAAAGATGATGCTATAAATGCTAGCATAAAAGGCTCATACTGGCTTCAGGCACTAGGAGGCTTAGACATGACCACGACAATTCATCCAGACGCGCTCAAGTACTACCGGGACCGAAAGCATTGGACACAGGAGCAGCTCGCCGAGGCTACCAAAGGCAAGAACAGGGTTAGCTTGCCCACGATTAAGCGGATCGAAAGCACCAAGGACGGCACCTATGCGGCCAATGATCGCGTTGCGGAAGGCTTGGCGAAAGCACTTGGCGTCACCCTCGATGTCCTTTCCAAGCCCCCCACAGACGAAGCAGAGCGCGAGGCATCTCTCCGACAGTTCGGCTACCGGCCGCTACGCATGATGCTCGATGCCGAGACAGCCATGGCGTTCAACATGGTTCAGCACATCTACGGCATTCCGATTCATTCGCAGATTGTAATGGCGCCTCTGTTCGCCGCATTGCTTGCTGAAGGAAGCCTCACGTGGCGGCGGGAGCGGGTCGCGGAGATAGAGGACGCGGCTGCAACGCTTATGGCCCTTGGTGGAGGCCATTTTTCTTTCGCGAACTCTGCTTATCGCGCTGAAGACGGCGCATCTTGCGAGAAGATATGCATCGAGAATCGCGATCTGTTTGGCAAGGATGTCCCGGACGACGTGTATGACCTCGGCTACGATCCTTCGCAGAACAACCCTTTTGCGGATTACATCAAAAATTTCGCAAACGAGATGGACGCAAAGACGGTGTCGTTCGAAGGAGACTGGTCAACCTCCAGCTGGAAGACCAGCGAGGGCATGCCGGAGTATCGGATCGGCGCTGACCTGATCCACGAACTTACGGGTGAAGATCCCGATGCCGAGTATGCACTTTTGCGAGGGCACGTTCGGTTGAAGGACATTCCCGGCGATATGCTGGGCAACGACAATGAGGTCGAGCGGGTCGCTTGGATCATAAGTCGAATTCCTGAAGATGAACTCGCAAAGCGCAAGAAGGATCGGGAAGAGCTCATGTCGCTGATTGGCGACATCGACATCTCAGGTTCGGCGGTTAACTCCCATGAGGCGGAGGAGAACAACGATGCATGACCTTCGCTTCACTCAACATGCCGAAACACGCATGCGGCAACGCGGCTTTAGAAACGTGGACGTAAGTCTAGTGCTTAGTGTGGCGACGCGTGTGGCCGACGACGCATTCTTTCTCAGCGACAAGGACGCAGCCCGCGAGATCGAGAGGCGTCGGCACGAGATCCAGCAGCTCGAACGTTTGCGGGGCACCAAACTCATCGTCGATTGCTATAGCGTCATCACCCTTTACCATTCCGACCGAAAGCCAGTTCGCGCAAATGGCAGGAATCGCGGGAGAGCATCATGAAGTGTGAAACCGCGACACAAGCTGTGCTCGTTTCCGTGCCTATCTCTGTCGTCGAAGCCATCCTGACATTGCGGTCTGCGCTTGACGACGATGTTGCATCGGCGCTCGGGAAAAGCCTTGCGGGCGCTCGAACTGTGAACACGGCCCAGCTTGACCCGCCGCCGACCAGCGTCGCCGTCCACGAGCGCGGGAAGTACGCCGCAGAGTTTCTCGGGGTTGGATTCTCCGTTGATACCTTAGCGGCCCTGTTCGGCCGGGTCGTAGATATGATGGCCGATGTTGCGCCGGAGAACTTGGTTTCGCTTGCCGGAATCCGTACGCGTGGACGCCGCCTTATCTCACTGGAACCGCGCGGCATCCATCCCTACAGCCCTCATCTCCCAGTACAGCTGACAGCATCCGGATGGTGGATCAGCAAGAACATAAGCAAAGACCAACTGAGGTCGGCTCTTCGTACCGTTTGCGAAATTTCAGGGCTGACCTTCGGGAAAGACCTAAGGTTTCCCTTTCGATAGCCGCAATTGCAGCGGTGGGCCGATGCAAGCTCCAATCAATGCGGCATTCCAGCGAACCGCTCAAAGAACGTTCCCCTCATGGCCGCCATCCTGGCTGGCATAGCGCAGAACGGCATCCTGGCCGGGGATGTTGGGAAAGCCCCTGAAGTTGGCAGTATTGCCGAACTTTGCCCCACAGGTGGCGATGCGCTTGTCGCAGCCCGCCCGCGCGATGAAGCTGTCTCCCTCGGCGATGGCGCGCACCGGGGCTTCCAGCAGGGTCAGGGTGGCGATGGCATCGGTCAATCCATGCGCCAGAACTTCGGTAATGCGTCCAGCATTGGCACCATTGGTCCAGGTGACCGTGCCAGAGGTAAACCAGCCAGCGTTAAAGCCGGGCATACCAGACGCCATGAACGCCCGGTCGCGCAGCAGATCAGTGACCACGCCGAACCCCTTGTAGACAGCGTTTTCCAGATTGATCCCACAGCGTGCATCGCCCAGCGCTGCATCACAGCCCGCCTGAAACGTCCGCCCGACGGTCTGGCCCAGAACATGCGCCAGTGACCGGACCTCGGCCACGAATGCCATGCGGCCGCGCCGGATTTGCCCCACGCCCCCTCGGCGCAGCAGCACTCGCTGGCTGGTGTCGGCCCAGTTCACCCGCCACAGCTCGACCGCCGCATTGTCCCAGCGCCCGTCGACAATATCGGTTTCGGTGATCCTGTCCGAGGTCAGCACGCCGCTCGCGTCCTGTGCATCGACGGCCAGATCGGAACCTGACCGAATTTCTGAGGCCGCAAACCCGCTTTCCGGCTCAAACTCGGTGCCGTCAAAGCCGAGGGCGCGGTCATGATCGGTGAAGCCCAGCGCCACACCGTCTGCCCGCGAAATCCGCCAGCACCAAGACAGGGTGGTTGTGCCATCGTCCAGATGGGCCTGCAGCGCAGGGGAGAGGGATTTCATCTGCGAATCTCCAGCAGTGGGATGGAGGTGATCGAGCCGAGCCGCTCGATATCGAGGGTCACATCAAGTGTGTCGGTGTCGAAGCGGACGGGCACGTCGAATTCGAAGCCCGCAGTGATCGCGATGCCTGCACCCGGGGTGGCAGCGAAGGTGACGCTGCCGGTGGCGGTGTCGACGCTCCAGCCGGTCATCTGTTCGACGCCGTTCAGGGCAAGGCGAACGCTGCCTGCGACAGGTTTGGCGATGGCGCGGGTCCAGCTTTGTGCGCCGGAGGTGTAGCGTTTCAGGAGCGCGAAGGTTGTGACAGCGCCGTTGCCGGTGCCGATCGGCTGGTCCGTCGGGGCCACGGCTTGCGACGGCATGCAGGATTTGTAATCCGCCCAATCCTTGTAGCGGAACCCGTGCAGGCGGCCGTTGCGGGCCTCGAAGAAGGCGACGACCAAAGCCAGATCATCGGCGCGACGGATGCCATAGGCCACGTCAAAGCGGCGGCGCGAGTTGGCCCAGCTGGCGTTGCGTTCCTCGTCACCGGAGGCAAGTTCGACGATCTGGGTGCGTCGTTCCGGGCCGCCTCGCGCGCCACGGCTGATGTTGTCGGGGAAGCGAACTTCATGGAACGCCATCACATGCCCCTTCGGCCCAGCGACACGGCGCGGGCAATGTCGGCCGCGACCTGTGTGCGGGATTGCCGGAAGCTTTCGGCGTCACGCGCATTGATGGTGACGGAGATATTCGGGGCTGCACTTTGACCCTTGCCATAGCCAGCCGCTTCCCGGCGCGACAGAACCCGCTCACCCCGTTGCAGGATCGCCGGAACCTCGTCGGGTTTGATGCCCGCCCAGCCACCGGAATGCATACGCGGGGCACCAGCGAAGGCCATGGCTGGCACCATGCGGCCCGGGCCCGGCGATCCGACCGTGCCGCCAGCGTGCAAGATATCTGCGAACAATCCACCCGCACCGCCCAGCGCGCCCGAGAGGGCATTGGCGATAGGCCCAAGGATGAAGCGTCGGGCCGCCAGTTTTGCCAGATCGGCGATCATCGACGTGACGAGGTCGCGGAAGTCGAGCTTGCCGGTTTTGACAAAGGTGGCCACCGCGTTCTCGGCGCTTTGAAATGCGCCGACCAGTGTCTGGCCGATATCGCCACCAATGTCGCGGGCCTTGGCGGCATAGTCGGCGAGTGCTGCGGTGACCGCGCTCCAGCCGGTTGCGGCTTGCTCCGCGCCCTCGGCTGCTGCTGCCCCGGCAGCGCGGGCAGCGGCTCCTGCACCACTGGCAGCGGCGGCAGTCTCGTCCAATTCCAGCCCGAGCGCATCCGCCGAGGCCGCAGCATCGGCCAGTGCGGCTTCAGCTTCGGTACCGCTGCCGGTCACCGCGTCGCGCAGCGCTTGCCAACTGGCCAAAGGTCGACCGGCGGCATCCGCCAGCATGCCTGCGGCCTCGCGGTAACCATCTGAACGGGCGCGGGCGTCATCGGCCATTGTGCCAAGACCGAGGTCAGGTGGTTCCAGATAAGTGCGCGACAGAGCGGCGGAGAAGGCATCGGCTGCTGCGGCACCTGCTGCGGTTGCAGCACCCTCGAACGGGTTGCCGATCCGCGCCAGGTCCAAGGGATCCAGCGCGCCGATCCTGATGCCACCATCACCTGTTGCCCATTCCGGCAGCAGCGCCAGTGCGGCGTTCAATCCGTTGATGAAAGTGTTGATCCGGGTGACGACACCGTTCAGCATCGCCTCGACGCCGGAGATCAGGCCGTTCGCGGCCTGAAAGGCAAAGTCACCGATGGCACCGGGCAGACTGCCCCAAATCGCCACGGCTGCATCATAGGCCCCCTGGAAAATCGCCGCCGTCCGGTCGCCGAAGTTGACCACCCCAGCGATGGTACCCTCAAGTGCCGAAAGACTTGCGGCCTTCAGCCCCTCCCAACCGGCCGCCATTTGTGCCAGCGCACCATCCAGCGCCAGCCCCATCCGCGACCAGACCTCCTTGGCCAGATCGCCAAGCAGCCGGAACGCCTCTCCAACGCCGCCAACCCGGGCCACCAGCTGAGAGAACTGATAGACCAGTTCGCCCGCGCCGACGATTAGCGCTCCGATCCCGGTGCGGATCAGCGCCCCGCGCAGGAGGACCAGTGCGGTGGCCAGCCCGCGCACCGAGAGCGCCGCCGCCGCCACACCAGCCACCCAGCGCCCGGCCATGATGCCTGCGAACGTCGCGGCATAGGTGGTCAGCCGTCCGAGGTTGTCGAACAGCGCCTTGATCGCGATCCCGAGTGGCCCGGTGCGGCTGGCAATAGCGGCCATGGCGTTGGCCACTGCCTCCAAGGAGGGCGCAGCGGCGACAGCCAATTGGTTCGACAGCCCGCGCCAGATCAGGCCCAACCGTGAAATCGCGTCATTGGTGCGTTCGATCTGGTTGGCGTCAGCTTCGGAAACGACAACCCCGAAGGCGAGAACATCCTCGGTCGCCTGGCGAAGTGTCGCCGTGTCGATCCGTGTGAACACCAGCGCCGCGCGGTCGCCGAAGAGCTGCGAGGCCACCGCCGCGCGTTCGGCTTCGGGGACAAATTGCCCGAGCGCCTCCTGAATGGCCGCGATGCGCGCATCCAGCGGCAGGCGCTGTAAATCTTCGGCCGAAAGCCGCAAACGGCGCAAAGCGTCAATCGCCGGGCCGGTACCGGAGGCGGCCTGGCTGAGCCGCCGCGTCAGCTGCACGGTGGCTTGCTCGACCTGACCCATCGACACGCCTGCCAGATCGCCCGCCCGCTCCAGCACCTGAAGGCTGGCAACCGTTGTGCCAAGAGATTGCGCCATCTTGGCCTGCGCATCGACGGTCTGCAGGCCAGAGCGGATCATCGCAACGCCCGCCGCCGCCAGAGCTGCAGTTGCAGCCGCTGCAGCAAGCGTGGCGCGGCGAGCAAAGGCGGCAACGCGGGCATTCGCCATGTCCATCTCGCGCGACAGCCGCCCGAACCCGCGCGCCCCGGCCTCACCAACGCCTTCCAGCTCGGCGCGGACCTGGCGGCCGCCTTCTGCCACGAGGCGGACAGAGACCCGTTTTTCAGCCATGGTTTTCTCCGATTTGTTCGTTCAGTTTGCGGACCATCACTGCCTCAATCTCGGGCAGCAGTTCGGCGGCGATCAGGGTATCGATGCCAAGGGCGTGGGCCATCGCGAGGGCCGCGCCCATGTCCCAGCCCAACACAGCGCCGGGGATGACCCGCAGCTGGCCCCCGAGGCGGCCGACCAGATCCCAAACCTGCCAGCCATCTTCCGTCTGCGGCCGGTTCAGTCTTGCGGGGCAGTTGGGGCAGCGCCCCGTACAGGCCGTGCAGTACCGGTCGCCGCCGCCGAAGGACCACTCGGCGAGGGCGCGGAGACGTTTTTTTCCGCGTCCAGGATCAGGCCACGCGCGACGTATTGGGTTTGGAACGCCTCGAAGACCGGCCAGATTTCCAGCAGCGCGTCGATGCCCTCGGGGGTGACGGGCACGATGTTACCTGCGTCATCGCCGACACCTTTCCAATCCAAGACCGCCCGGCGAGCGACGGCCTTGGCCATGGCGAGGGCCAGTTCCTCTTGGGAAGCCCCATCGGGCAGTCCTTCGATTGCCGGATCGGCGCGGGCCGATACCATCAGGGCGGTGGTCAGCGGGGCGACCAGCAGGCGCAGGCCAGGGGCGAGGTCCAGCCATTGCGGCGTAGCGGTCAGGTTCAGACGGATCATCAGTATGCCTCGATATCGTTGATCAGGTTTGCGGTGCACATGCGGGCGGGGCTGGCAGCTTTCGCCGCTTGCCAGTCGAATGTCGCCTGCACGCCCTGCGGTCCGGAAATCTCGATCCGGGGGCGCGGCAGGTAGACGGCGTGAACGGTGAAGGTGAAGCTATCCCCGGAGGGCAGGACATAGGCGAAGCTGATCTCGCAAGGGTCGCCGTTGATTGCCTGCGTCACCAGCGTGCTGTCGGCAAAGCGGACCTCGATCCGACCGGTCAGGGCGGCGATGGACGGGTCAGCCCCGTCGATCTTGCCATCGCTGCGGATGGTCTCGATCCGGTCAAGGTTGTTGGCATAGGTGATTTCCGCCGACACCACGTTGCCGAGTGCCGTGCCGTTCCGGCTGATCGCGCCGTTGAAATGGCCGAACCGCTTCAGCGCCAGTTCAGCGGGCGTGCCCGCGCCGCTCAAAGTGGCGATGGTCTCGCCTTGTGCCACCAGCCGGGCGGTCGCGGTCAACAGGCCGGAGCGTTGCACCTGCCACGACAGCTGATCCAGCACGCAGCCGGAATACATCGCAAAGCGTGGCACCTCGGGCATGCCGGTCTCGATCGACATTGAGGGCAGGGTCCAGCCGCCCGAGCGGAACTCATGGGTGTAAGGCCCAACGCCAGAGGTAATCGGATCCCCGAAGGCCGCCTTCAGCCAGAACCCGAAGGCTTCGGCGTCGATTGGCACCATGACATCCCCATCGGCCGTCACCGCGTCCTTGATCGGGGCGAGAGGATCGCGACCATAGCCGAGCAATTCGCTGTTCAGGAGTGGCTGTTCCGATCCCAGCGAGGTGCTGGCGAACGGCATCTTTGTGAAACCGCCGACCGGCGGGGTCCCGTAAACCGTCTCATACGCAAGCGCCATCTGCGCCCGCGCGCCTTGCGCACGTGCCATATCTTTCTCCTTGTTGTGGGGGTGTCAGGCCAGAGGGCCGGTGGTTGTATAATGCAGGACGACGGTGATCACCGCCGCCTTCAGAGCTGCCGCGCCTTCGACGGGCAGATCGACCGAGGCCGGGGCTCCTGGTTCAACCCAGTCGCATAACCCGCCCAATGTACGATCGGCTTCCAGCGTGGTGCCAATGGTGGCGATCAGGCTGTCGAATGCCGTGGCGCGGCCATTCGGTGCCTGGATAACCACTTCAAGCTCGGCCCGGTGTTGGAAATGGTAGCGCAGCGGCGACAGTGTCACCTCCGGCTCGCCCGGCTGGCCATCGCGCAGTATGATCAGCCCGGCTGCCGGGATTCGCTCTGGCAGAACCTCATCGCGCAGAACAAGGGCGGCCAAGGGCTGCAGCCCCGCATGCAGCGCGGCGAGGATGGTTTCGCGGGTGGTGGGCATCTGTTATTCCAAGACTGATGGCTTCACCGACGGCTGCTTCGAGCCCAAACGGACCGATGCTGCATGATGTACGGATGTGCGCTATCACGAGAGAGCCAAAAACCTTCAACAACTGCTTGGGTTTTGAACGGGGTTTGTGGCAGCATCAAACGAGGTGTTTTGCAGCCGTGCCAAAAAGGAGGGTTTTTGAACCCCTCAAGTTAGCTATCCTAGACATTGCTGCCGTTCATTTTGAGACATGATAATCAAAAGAGGATACGACAATGCCTAAAAATGCCGCCGACGCGATCATAGACCTCTATCAAGAAAACGCCTCAGCTTGGGTTAATTTGCGTATGCGGGGGCAACCGCTTTTCGAACAGCCTTGGCTGGATCGTTTTCTCGCACTGACGCAGAAGGGCGAACGAAATATTCTGGACCTTGGTTGTGGCTCGGGTCGACCGATTGCAGAGTATTTTATTGCCAAAGCTTGTCAGATCACCGGCGTTGATGGTGCGGTCGCACTGACCGACATCGCGCGGGAGACCTTTCCCGAACATACATGGGTAGCCGCTGACATGCGCAATCTACCTTCATTGGAAAAATTTCATGGTGTGATTGCGTGGCACAGCTTTTTCCACCTCAAGCCTGAAGATCAACGCCCGATGTTCGAAACCTTTAGCCGTCTCTGCTTTCCCGGTGCCCCCCTGATGTTCACCAGCGGCACATCGTTAGGCGAAGCAATTGGAACATTTGAAGGCCAGCCTCTGTATCATGGAAGCTTGGAAAAAGCCGAATATCGCTGCCTATTGCAAGAGAATGGCTTCGATGTGGTTGAGCATATCGAAGAAGATCCGACATGCGGTGGAGCGACTGTCTGGCTGGCCCAGAAGATGTCGAACGTCGGCTGATTAGCTCGGATCTGACATTTACAGCTGTTCCAAAAACGACCGTTTGTTGAACTGCTTCCTCAAAACCAACATTGGTGCACTTGCAGCGAACTCACACTTTGTCCGCATTGCAGACGTCAGCCCAGTTGTCCCTCCACCCAGCTCGCCACGATCAGGCCCGGCACGCCGTCCACCGCGCGCTCTGCATCCCGCGCCAAATCGAGCCTTTTCCGCAGCTTGACCTGTGGTACCAGCAGGAAAATCAGCACGGTTGCCACGCCGCGTCCGGTTTTGGACTTTGACGCCACAGCCCGACCTTTGGAATTCAGCCGTCCCTCGGCCACCAGCAGGCTTGGGCCCCTCCGGCGGTAGATAAACCTTAGGCGCAGGCCAGTGCGGCGCTCCCATTCGCCGGGTGATCCGACCGCCTTTGCTGCTTTTGCCAGCGGCAGCAGGGATCGCCAGCCAGAACCCATTCTTGGACCGGATCAGCGGGCCGGTGTCATGCGCTCCGATGATCACCGGGGCGTTGGACCAGACCAGCGCCGCTGCGTTCAGGCTGTCGCCAGTTTTGGGGAAGCTGGCCAGGCGGATGCTGTTGCCCAACCTCGTGCCCAACCCCGCGCCGGTGATCTGGCTGCGCCAAGCGGATTTGAGACCGGTGCCAGCCTCGCGCATGGCGGCCGACACCGCCTTTTCACCGGCGGCAATTTCTGCCTGCATTAAGGCGGCGATGTCGGGATTGATCTCGATCCTCAGCCTCATGTTGGCCGCAGGTCCAGCGTCCAGATCAGACGTTCGCGATCCCGCATGGGTTCTCCCTGGATCGCAAAGCTGTCGGCCCCGATCACGATCAGATCGTTTGGGCGGGGCCCCGGAAGGTCTGCGACGCGCACGTCCACCATCATGGTGTCGCTGACAAAGCGCGCCGCACCGAATTCGGTGATGTGGTCTGGCGCACGACGTATGACACGGATTGACGTTTCCTCTGACGTGGTTGCGGAAATCCACAAGGCTGCCACCGCCATGGACGGGTTGGCATAGATGCGGTCCATGGCGGTGGCAAAGACGTTCATGGCGGATCCGTCAGTTCGAGGTGTGAATGCGGATCGCGATGCGCGGCCGCTTGTTGACCGGCAGGATCGAGGCCTCCGTCATCAGATCGATCCAGCGGCCCTTCTCGTCGAGATGCTGGCGCGCATAGAGTGGCAGGCCCATTGTATTGGCCGCCTCCAGCAGGTTGGCTGGGCCGCCGAAGGTGGTGAAGGTGTCCATGGTGCCCAACGGGAAGGCGATACCCTCGCTGGCGGGCACCAGCCGTTCGGTGGCTTTGGTGGAAAGTGTCACCGTGCCCGAATACTCCTCGAACACGATGCCCGCGAAGGGGAAGTTGCGCCGCACATCCTGGCGCAAGGGCTGCGCGCCGGTCGCGGCGTAGAACTTGTACGCCTCTTCGGTCTTGGGATGCGCGATCAGCTTGTCGAAGAATTCCCGGCTGACGAGGGCATGCACGTCGTTCATGCTTTCGCCCAGCAGGTTGTCTTCCATGGCGCGCAGGACTTCGCGCACCTTGCCCTGAACATTGGTGCCAGCCGTGCCCAGCACGAAGTCCACCGAGATTTGCGCGAGACCAAACTCGGTGAAGTAGTTGTAGAGCGTCGTCCCAGCCCCGTCTTTGACGATGCCGCGCAGCGCGTTCATTTCCATGTATTCGCGGGTCTGGGCGTGCTTGCGCCGCATCAGCTGCAACTTGCGGTTCATCACCTCGACCAGCGGGTCGGCCCCGTCAAACACGCCCAGCGCCGGTTGGCCTTGGATATCACCGGGCAAGATCACATCATCATGCGGGATCCACGGCAGCGCGAAGGACCGCATCGAACGGCCTTCCCGCGTGCCGACGGTGGCGGGGCCGCCCAGCGGGACGGAGGGCAGCAAGTTCAGCACGCCCTCATATTGCTCGATGATCACCGAGCGCTGGCTGACGCCCTCGAAGCGAAACAGGCCGATCTGGCCAAGGCGGGTGTAGAGGTTGGGCAGGATATTGATGGCCTGCGTCATTTCGGCCAGCGAATAGCCGCCAGCGTCAAAGGGATTGCGGACAAGGGTCATGGGGTGCTCCGGGGGAAAGAGGGATGGATGTGGATGCGCCGCGCCGGTGGGCGTCAGACGCCGTCGCGAGCAATGATGCCGACGGCAGCCAGCTGGCCGATCTTGGTGGTGATCTTCGCGGCGTCATCGACGGTGCCGTCATAGGCGAGGCCTGCGCGCGACACGATTGAGGGACCGCGCGCGACCACAATGCCAGTGGCATCGGCAAGCGTGGCGTCGACGGCATAGAGCAAGACGGCCGTGGCGGTTTGCGCACCATCTGCGCCACCGCTGGTGGCCAGCTTGTATTTGCCGCTGGCGGTAATTTTGCCGAGCACCGAGCCGACGGGATAGGGCATCCCGACAAGCAAAGTGATTACTCGCGGGTGTAGTTCGGGTTGACCTCATATTTGAGGACATCGCCCATGCTGGGCAGTTGCGTCAGGACGGGCATTGGTCAGTCTCCATGTTTTGGGATTGGCGGGAAGTGGCGCTGGATCAGCGCTTGGCGTCGGTCGCGGCCTTCTTGGCGGCCGCGATGATCGGGCTGTCTTTCGCCGCAGTGGCTGCCGGGGCGGTGGCGATGATGCCAGCAGCATCGCTGCGGGCGGCCAGATCGGCCAGGACGCGGGCGCGCAGGGCTTCGGGCTTCAACCCGCGTGTGACCGCGTCGGCTGCGTCGATCTGAACCCCGAGCCGAGCGGCCTGCGCGCAGACCTGTGCGACCTCGGCTGCTTCTGCACGAACAGCGTCGGCGTTCATTGCCGTTGTGTCGGGTGCCACTGCAACCGACGACACGGGCATCGTTGGTGCAGCCGTCGTGGTCGTCTGTGTGGGATTGGTGGCGGCTGTCGGTGCCGGGTTCGGGGTGTCGGTGGGCATGATGGTCATCTGTGGACCCTTTCTGCTGGTGGGAGTGGTGCCGCGGGGTGCGGCGGCGAAAGCGTGGAAGGCCGTGACGGGATCGGCGAGATCGTCGGCAAGACCTGCGGCGATGGCATCGGCCCCGCGAAACACAGCCGCTTCGGTGGCAAGTGCTGCTGCATGGGTCAGCCGATCCCCGCGACCAGCGGCGACGGTTTCGGCAAACAGAAAGCGCACGACCTCCAACTCGCGCTGCATCTGGTCGTGCACCGCCTTGGGCAGGGGCTGGTACGGATTGGCATCGATCTTGTGGGCACCTGCGTGGATCAGCGTGACGGCAATGCCCTTCTGGTCCAGCGCCCCGCTCATGTCGGTGTGCAGTGCCACCACGCCAATGCTGCCGACAGCGCCGGTGCGCGGCAGGATAATGCGGTCGGCTTGCGATGCCAGGACGTAGCCAGCGGACAGCGCGTGTTCGGCTACGAAGGCGTGCATCGGCTTCTGCGCGCGCGCCGCCCGAATGCGGTCGGCCAAATCGAAGGCGCCAGCGACCTCGCCACCGAAGCTGTCGATGTCCAAGGCGATGCCGCGCACGCCGGGATCGGACAGCGCGGCCTGCAGTTGGGCCGCGATGCCCTCGTAAGACGTCATGCCCGAGGATTGCCCGATCCACGCGCCACGGTGCACAAGTGTGCCCGCAATTTCGATTACTGCAATGCCGTCGACCAAGGCGTAGGGCTGGGTGCCATTACGCTGGTGGCGCTGGGCGAGGTCATTGCCGAACAGCGACGCCCGGGCGGGCAGGCTGGCGGCTGTCTGGTCAGCGGCTTCCACTTCCAGGCCATGGAAGGTGATTTCCTGCCCCGTGATGCGCGGGCCCAACCCGGACAGAAACGCCAGCGCCTTGGCTGGGTCGACCATCAAGGGTGTGTTGAAGGCGCGCTGGGCGATCTGGGCGTGGTGCATCATGCGCCCTCCTTGGGGTCAGCCTTGTCTTCAGCATCTTCGGGTGCGTCGTCGCCTTCCGCGCCGTCTGCTTGTCATCCTTGCCGCTGGCAAGCACCGGCCTGCGCCGGGGATCCCGGACGGCGGAAGTCGAGGCCAAGCGCTAGTTCGCGTTTGCGCTCGGCGGCAATTCGCGGTCGACCTGTTCTGCGTCATAGCCACGCTCCGAGATTGCCTGCGTGCGAGATTTCAGCCCGGACTCGATCTGCAGGATCTCGGCCGAGGCGTCCTTCATCGGGTCGATCCAGTCCCATTTCGTCGGCAACCAGGCGCAGGCCTGATATTGCCGCCGCTGTTGATCATAGCCGGGCAGGTCGATAGCACCGGACAGCACCGCCACGTCCATCCAGCGAGACCACACCGCGCGGCACAGCTGGAACACCAGCACGCCATGTTGCCAGGCCGAGATGCGACGGCGGAATTCGATCAGCGATATCCGGGTGTTTGAGAAGTTACCCTTTGCGGTGTCACCGGTCAGATAGCCGTAAGGAATGCCCAGCGCCGCCGCGACCTGCAGAAGCGTCCGGTATTGGAAAAGCTCATAGGTGCCGCCGGAGTCGGGTGTGGCAGGCGTCGAGACATCCTCGCCGGGATCCAGCCGCACCACCTGGCCGGGCTCAACCTCCAGATCCTCCTCGGTCGGTTCCAGCGGGGTTTCGGGTGCGGGCGACGTGATGAACATCGCGAACATCGCCGCGATCTTTTTGCGTTCCAGTTCCGCGTCGTCATAGAGATCGAGGGTGAACAGCTTGACGATTGCGGCGGCAAAGCGCGACACGCCGCGCAACTGGCCTGCCTCGACTGGGTCCAGCACGTGGATCACATCTGCGGCGGGCACACGGACGGTCTCATTGGTGAGGCCGGGGTCGGTCAGATCACCCGGGTGGCGGCGCAGGAAGTGATAGGCGACGCGGCGACCGATGCCGTCGAATTCGATCCCCTGCCGGATCAGCCCAGCGCCGGACAGCGTGCGATTCATGTCGAGGGGCAGCATTTCCGCAGGCAGCATCTGCAATTGCAGCGGCACGGTCAGACCGTCTTCCGCGCGGCGGGGCCGGATGCGGATAAAGACCTCGCCGGAGAGGAACACTTCGCGCGCGGCGCGGCGCTGCAAACCGTAGAAGTCGGTCAGGCCTTCCGCGTCAGCGTCATCCGTCCAGGCCAGCCACAGCGCCTGTAGCTCTTCCTTTTTTGCCGCATCCGTGATCGTCGACGAGGGTTTGATGCCATCGCCGACGACATTGCTGGCGAAGGATTCCACGGCATTCGCGGCATAGCCATTGTTTCTGACCAGCCAGCGCGCGCGGGCGGTGATCGTTTCGCCCGAGGCCGCGATCAGCGTGTTCACATGAGCGCGGGATGCCCGGAACCCGCGCAGACGCCGATGGGCTTGGGCCGCATCGAAGCCGCCGATGATCGAACCGATGCGCTGACGGAATGCCTCAAACGCCATGGATCACAGGCCCTTCGAGGCGACAGTGCCCCAGCGCCGACGACGCGGGGTACCGGTCGTGGCCGTGGCAATCCGGGTTTCCAGATCGCTGATCGCGTTGGCAAGTTCCGAGTCCGAGCCGTAGTTGATCGACTTGCCGTCATAGCTGACCGAGCGGACGCCTGCGTAGCGCGCTTCCTGCAGTGCCGCCAGCAAGGTGCGCATCCGTTCCAGATCCATCTCAATCCCTCATGAAGTTCGGTGTGTAAGCCCGGCGTTTTCGCCGTGGCGTTGTTGGTGTTCCGGCCTTTGGCGCGGCAGGCGTTGTTGGTTCAATCGGCGTGGGCAGTTGCGGTGCCAGGCGCGTTTCCACCCCTGCCTGTTCTTCCAGCCGCCGCCAGGTCGCCTCATCCCAGCGATCCGCGCCCATGATCCACGCCGCCGCCCGGGCATAAACCCGGCAATCCAGCGCCTCGTTACGCTCGCGCATTTTCTGCCATTCGGGGTGGCTGTAACCGCGCTTGTTGCGCACCGTGACCAGCTGTTCGGCCACCAGCTGTTTCAGCCATTCAGTGTCGATCCAGTCGGGCAGATGCACCGTGCCGGGGGCATCGCAGACGCCCAGCGCCCGGTCTTCATCCGAGGGGCGTTCAAGCCGCAGGAAGCGATAGGTCTCAGTCTTGAAGGTGGCTGTGGCCACGGACCAGAGCCGCGCGCCCCGGCGCAGTCGCTTGCCGCCGATGGTGGCGTCGACGAAGGTCGGGCCTGACACTGGCGTGGCGCGGTTGAAGCCCTCCAGGCCCTTGATTGGCGAGACCTGGTCGAACCCCTGTTTCCGCGCCCATGCATAAACAGCTGGGGCCTCGTACCCGGTGTCGATGGCCAGCTTGCCGATGATCATCACAGCACCATTGGCACATGCCCAAGTCCGCCCCAAGAGGGCGGTCAGCTTGTCCCAGCACTGTGGATCGTCGGGACCGCCCGCGATGACGATGTGATCGACCAACCAGCTTGTCCTGTCCCGGCCCCAAGCCCAGACATCGACCTCAATTCGGTCCTTCTGCACATCGACACCGGCAGTCAGGAACAACCCGCCTTCCGGAATCTGCGCACCGCCATAGGCTTCGCGCCGTTCGGCCAGCCGCTGCCATTCCGGCGCATCGCCCGACTCTACCCATGTTTCGCCAAGCAGCGTGTTGCGCGCAGCGCGCAGCATCTCTTCCGAGCCTTGCGCCGCCAACCATTCGCGGGCGATCTGCTGCCAGCTTTTCCAGCCCAGCGGCGAATAGAGCGCCGAGATGTGGAAACCGATCGAATGCGGATCCGCCGATACAGCTGTCGCGCGCCATTCCCCGCGTTCCAGCATCTGCGTCTTGTGATGCTCGGCAATGGGCGTCTCGCAGCCCTCGCAATGATAGGCCGCCGTATCGGGCCGCCCCTTGTCCCAGCGTAACCTTTCAAACTGCAGCCATTGCATCTGGCCACAGTGCGGGCAGGGCACGAAGTATCTGCGCTGGTCCGATGCCTCATACTCGCGCTCGATCCGGCTGATGCCCCGGATGGTGGGCGTCGAGACCATGAACACCTTGCGGCGATGCGAGAAGGTCGTGGTCCGCGCTTCGGCCAAGGTGACCGGATCGCCTTCCTCGTCGGCAGAGGCCGGATAAGCATCAACCTCGTCCAGAAAGATGTACCGCGCGGGCATCGACCGCAGGCCGGTGGCGCTGTTGGCACCGGTCAGCACCAGAATGCCGCCGGGGAATTCCTTGGACAGCATCGAGTTGCCCGCGTCGCGCGACCGGGCTGGGTTCACCCGTTCCCGCAAAGCCGGGCTTTCGGCGATCAGTGGGTCCAGTCGCCCGCGCGAGGTGCGCTTGGCCATTTCCACTGTCGGCAGTACGGCCAGCATTGGTCCCGGAGCGTGATGGATCACGAAGCCGATCCAGTTGTTGCCCGCCTCGGTTGCCCCGACCTGTGCCGCCTTCATGAAGCTGATGCGCTGCGCCGGGTGCCGCGGCGACAGGGCATCCATGATCTCGCGCAGGTAGGGTGCACGCGCGGTGCGATATCGCCCCGGTTCGGCCGCACTACGCGAGGAGAGCCAGCGATGCGCATCCGCCCATTCCGACACCGTCAAGTCAGGATCCGGGCGCATGCCTTTGCGCCAGCTGCGCAAGATATCCTCGGCCCCGTCAAACCCCAGATCGAGGTCTGCGGTCAGGTCACCGCTATCCGAGGCTGACCCGGAGATCGGCGAGGGCTTCGAGGTGCTGTCTGACATGGGCTTCCAACACCCTCTGCAGGATCGCGGCCTCGATAATCACCGGTGTTCCGGTTTGTTTTTCCACTCCCAGAGCCACTTCCGCCGCCATCAGTGCTGACACGCGGGCAGGCCAGGTGACCCATGTGTCGCGTTCCTGCCGCGCCAACCGGAACACCAGTGCTTCGGCGCGCGCGCGATCAACCAGCGTGCCCTTCTTCTTCTGGATGCCAAGCTGCTTGTCCTGCGCCTGGTAGACCGTCAGCGCGGTGCGGGCCTTCAGATAGGACGAGCTGTCGGCGGGGCCGCTGAAACTGCTATCGCCGCCGCCAGTGCTGCGCCGCTGCTGGTCCGGGTCGGTCATGTCGGCACGGCGCACATCTGACGCCGCCGCGTTGATTGACCCGTCGCTGTAAACCACCAGCCGACTGGCCTTTCGCGCCTTCTGGATCGCCCCGCGCGACAGACCGGAATGGGCGGAATACTCGCGTTCGGACATACCTTCCATGGCGACTGCATTAACCTCAAGATATTGGAATTAAACGGAAATAGTGATCTTATTCAGTTGATTACACTCCGCGATAGAGCGATTCATGGTGCAAGGCAAACGGGTGCACCGCACCCCTTACATGAGGATCGGAGACCACCATGCGCGCACAGGAAAAGATGGGACACAGCTCGATGAGCGACGGGTGGCGCAACCACACCAGCCCTGCGCAGGAGCGGGTGAACTGGGTGATGGATGAAGTCATGTCGGGGCGGACGAGCCAGGCCGACGGGATGGTCGAGATGGCACGCGCCCACGAGATGATGCGCGAGGAAGCCCGCGCGCGCACGACCCACCCTGAGCACCGCTGGGAGGAGTGATCATGGCCAAACGCAAATCCACCCCCGAGGCCGCCCGCGAAGCCTTGATCCTCGATATCGCCCAGCGCCGGTTCTTCATTGAAACGCTGGAGACCCGCAATCGGGACCGGCTCGACTTCCACGATGTCGCGGTCTGGGCGATCCGCGATGCGCTGGAAGAGGCCTTTGAAGCTGGCCGCAGCACTGGCGCTAGCGCCGCAACCCAACCCTGAAAGGACAAGATCATGACCACCACCACCATCCGCATCGACATCGCCACGCTGCCCGACCATCTGGACCGTTCGCGCCTGAACAGCGTCGCCGCGGGTATCGAGGACGCGCTGAAGGAAGCGGGCGTCCGCGCCGACTGCTCGGACCTCTTCTCGCACATCAAGATCGACCTGCCGACCGCGCAACTGGCCGCTGCCAGCGCCATGCTGGTCGAGCTTCAGCTGATCTGACGGAGGGCGACATGAGCACCCGGGCGCAGATCGCCATCCAGACCGGGACCGACGAATGGGCGCATGTTTACGTCCACTTCGACGGCTATCCCGCCCATATGCTGCCCGCGCTGGCGCACTGGAAACCCGAGGACATCCTTGCCGCGCGCGAGATCCGGCAGGTCACGGCCGAGGCACTGGACTGCTTCAACCCGCCGCGCGATCCGCGCATGCTGCCGCGTCCGACGCAGGAGTTTGCGCATCTTTACATGTGGATCGACTGCCAGTGGGTGAACGTGTTGCCGAAGGCAGATGCGGCAAGAGTGTAATCAGAAAGCACTGATATTGCTTGGATTTACCTACACTAACCACCCCGCCAGAGCGATGGTAATTACACCAAAACGATGCAACTCATCCCCGGAGACCAAGCCATGACCACCCGCTGCGCCACCGACAACACCAAAGCCCTCGACGCCTTCATGACCACCAAGGTTCAGATCGACGCAATGCTGGCGCGCTTGACGGCCCTCAGCGACGACCATTTTGAAGCGCACCCCGACGAGATCAACTGGGGCGATGTTGGCACCCTGAACCACTACGCCAGCCTGCTGCGCAAGATCACCGACAGCGCCTTCAAGGAGGGCGAGCATGCCGCTTGATCCTGCTCAGCGCCACCAGATCGAACAGGATGCGATCACCGCCGCATGGGAGGCCGAACGTCTCGCAGCCTGCGACGATGCCATCGCCCTGCTGCGCGAAATTGCCGATCTGGAAACCGACGATGATGGCGACGTGATCCTCGGGGCCGACGTAAACGGCCACAACGATCTGTTGTCGCGCATCACCGCCTTCCTTGCCCAGCACGACCAGTAACAGGACCCTGCCATGACGAAACTCACCGACACCCAGACCATCATCCTCAGCGCCGGGGCCCAGCGCCCCGACAACATCGCCTTGCCGCTGCCGAAGGGGCTGCATGGTGCGGCCGCGAAGATGGCGGTTACCAAGATGATCGCACACGGTTGGCTGCAAGAGATCGACGTCGACCTGCGCCAGGGCGAACCCCTTTGGCGCGAAACCGGCGATGGTCATGGGACCACGCTGGCGGTCACTGACGCTGGACTGCTGGCCATTGGGATCGAGCCGGTGGTGGCCAAGACCGTGGTCGCCATCCGCGAACGAGCGTCTGAAACGCGCGCGCCGAAACCGCCGATCCAGCGTGCGGGCACCAAACAGTCGATGCTGATCGCGATGCTTCAAGCTCCCGAAGGTGCCACGATGGAGGCGATCATCGCCGCCACGGGCTGGCAGGCACATAGCGCTCGCGGCGCAATGTCCGGTGCCTTGGGCAAGAAGCTGGGGCTGGTTGTTACTTCGGTGAAGGAGGAAGGAAGGGGACGGATTTACCGTATCGGCGGATCCGGTTAGAAGCAGTCCGATGTCTGCTCTGGAGCCTTAAGCAAAGTGCTGAATTATCCGCATTTATTGCTCATTTCCGGTTTCTCACGCGACCCTTCCTTTCAAGGAAAACTGATCGATTCGACCTCTGCTATGAAAAAGGGGTGGTATAGATCGGTACCGTAAAAGTTGCCGCCGATCACACGGGTTGGAAGGTTGAAACCATCGAAATTTCGGAATTCGGTCAGGTCTCCGCCAAAGGGTTGCAAGCGGAAGAAGCGATCTTCATTTTCATTGCTCCATCTTTGAAAAACGACCCGCAGGGGTTGTCCGTTCTCACCTACCGTCACTTCTGCGCGCTGCTCCAAGCCTCCGTGACGCACGATGACGGCGGCAGTGTCCTGATCCACGATCTCCCATTCAAGATGGTCCCAGCCAGCGTTCGCTGCGGGCAGGAACGCGGCAGGAGTCCAGAACAGGCCTTCCCCGACCAGGCGTCCAAAAGCAGAGCGCATATGGTCAGCGTCGTGCGACACCCGGCCAACCGGTATGAGATTCAGAAGCCTGAACCGGCTCCAGCTATTTTCAGACGAATAGGCGTCGCTGCCCGTGACATGGGATGCTCCCTCAAGACGCACCTGCCACAGCAGACCGTGAGGTGGGGCAAGGATTTGGTCGGCTTCCATCGGCTGATAGTTGGGGTCCTGCCGGGAACCCAGCGAGAGTTCTCCGCCCATTCGGATCACCGCAACCGACTTGAGTTCGGTGCCGGGCAGAATTGCAAATTGAAAGAAGCGGGCGGCCGGTTCTGGCAAATCCAACACCATTTGTTCTTCGAACCGTGGCACGACCGAAGGGGACAAACGTTCCAATTTATCGTGCAGGTTTTGATCGGCACGGGAGTCCCAAACCCGTAAGGCAACCAGAACAGCAAGCCCAGTCGCGAGAATAGCGAGGAGATAGAGG
Source organism: Roseicitreum antarcticum (assembly GCF_014681765.1). Lineage (GTDB taxonomy): Bacteria > Pseudomonadota > Alphaproteobacteria > Rhodobacterales > Rhodobacteraceae > Roseicitreum > Roseicitreum antarcticum. The sequence continues at coordinate 1,960,278 of NZ_CP061498.1, read as the reverse complement.
AGAAGCCTGAGCAACATGAGAGACCTCTGTCTAGCGACATCACCAACGGCATTGACTTCACACTTTGTCCGAATTGCTCACTTTGACGGCCTCGAGCCGCAGTGTCAATTCGGTGCGGTCATGGCCGTCCTCCCAGTCGCTATTTCCCAGCGCCGTACGGCGACGTCGCAATAGACCGGGTCCAGTTCCATTGCGAAACACCGCCTCCCAGCGCGTTCGGCGGCAACGATCTGGGTGCCGGAGCCGCAGAACGGCTCATAGATCAGGCCGCCGGGGTCAGAGAACGCCGTCAGGACCGCCTCGACCAGCGCTACCGGGAACACCGCCGGATGGGATCCTGCGGCCCCCAATCCGCCCTTGTGGCGCATGATGCGGAAGACGCTGTCGGGGATGCGGTGGCTCTGGATCGCGTTGCCGGTGCCGGTCTTGGCGTGGACGGTGCCGTCGGCCCCGCGCAGCCCACCGCCGCCAAGGGTTTCGCCCGCGTGCTTGGACGCGACGGTCTTGTGCGGTTTGCGGGGTGCGCGGTTGAAGTGGAAAATGAACTCGTGCGATGGGGCCAGGCGGCCGTTCCAGTCGCCCGGCAGGCCGGGCCCCTGATCCCAGACATACCAGCCAAAGCGTCGCCAGCCAGATTTGCGCATCCATTCCACCCATCCTTCCCAATAGGGCTGCCACTCGCTGTCGCGATGCACGAGGCCGAGGTTGACCAGCAGTTGTGCGTCATTGGTGACCGGCGCTGCAGCGAACACACCCTGCATCAGCGCATCCCAGTCGCCGACCTTTTCCTTGGCGGCACCGTAGTCGCGTTGTTGGGCATAGGGCGGCGAGGTGAACATCAGCGTGGCAGCCTCACCCTGCATCAGCCTGGCTACGGCGGCAGGATCGGTGGCGTCGCCACAGCTGAGGCGGTGCTTGCCCAGCGCCCAGATGTCGCCCGGCTTGGTGATGGGTCCGGCGGGTGGCTCGGGGATGGCATCGGCTGCATCGTCAGAAATCGCCGGTCGGTCGTCGGCGTCGGCCAGCAAAGCGTCCAGCTCATCCTCGGGGATCCCGATCAGCCCGAGGTCGAAATCCTCTGCCAACAGCGCCTGCAATTCCTGCAGGAGCAGGGCTTCGTCCCAGCCGCCCAGCTCGGTTAATTTGTTGTCGGCGATGCGATAGGCCCGGCGCTGTGCCTCGTTCAGATGGCCCAGCACGATGACTGGGGCCTCGGTTAGTCCCAGATGGACAGCTGCCAGGATGCGACCATGGCCAGCGATCAACTCCCCGTCGGCCGCGACGAGCACCGGCACGGTCCAGCCAAACTCGGCCATGCTGGCGGCGATCTTGGCCACCTGATTGGCGTCGTGGGTCTTGGCATTCCGGGCGTAAGGCTTCAGCCGCGCGAGGGGCCAATGTTCGATCCGGCCCGGCAGCAGGGGCGCGTTCATGCCGTCAGCCTCTTCGCCTTCAACTCGGCAAAGGTCTCGCCGGTGTCGGCCAGAACGGCATTCGCGCCGGTGAACTGCTGCCAGCGTTCGATGGCCACATCAACATAGGCCGGATTCAGCTCGATCCCGAAACAGACGCGGCCCGTGGTTTCCGCCGCGATCAGCGTGGTGCCGGATCCCATGAACGGTTCAAACACCGCCTGACCCGGGCTGGAATTGTTCAGGATCGGGCGGCGCATGCACTCGACCGGTTTTTGCGTGCCATGGACCGTGGCGGCGTCCTGGTCCTTGCCCGAAATGTGCCACAGCGTGGTCTGCTTGCGGTCGCCCGCCCAGTGCCCTTTGCCGGTCTTTTTGACAGCATACCAGCAAGGTTCGTGCTGCCAGTGATAGTCGCCCCGGCTCAGCACCAGCCTGTCCTTGGCCCAGATGATCTGCGACCGGACGGCAAATCCCGCCGCTAGGAGGCTTTCGGCGACGGTTGAGCTATGCAGCGCGCCGTGCCAGACATAGGCGACATCGCCAGGGAACAGCGCCCATGCCTCGCTCCAGTCCGCCCGATCGTCGTTCAGCACCTTGCCGGTGCGTTTCGTTTTGGCCGCGCCCGCCTGATTGCGCCACGACGGGTCATACTCCACGCCGTAGGGCGGATCGGTGACCATCAGCAGGGGCTTCACATCGCCCAAGAGCCGCCCGACAACATCACCAGACGTGCTGTCGCCGCAGATCAGCCGGTGCGATCCAAGCTGCCAGAGGTCGCCCGCAACCGACACCGGCGTGGCTGGCGGTTCGGGAATGTCATCCTCGCCTTCGACCGCGCCGCCTTCCAGCTGATCGGGATCGCGCAATAAGGCATCCAGATCCTCATCGGTGATGCCCAGCAGCGACAGGTCGAAATCCTCGGCCAGCAGTCCCGCGATCTCGTCGCGCAACATTGCCTCGTCCCATTCGCCCAGCTCGGTCAGTTTGTTGTCGGCAATGCGGTAGGCGCGACGTTCGGCCTCGTCGAGATGGCTCAGCCGGATCACCGGCACATCCTTCAGCCCGAGCATGGCCGCTGCCAGGACCCGGCCATGCCCGGCGATCAGCTCGCCGTCGTCAGCCACCATGCAGGGCACAGTCCAGCCGAACTTCGCCATGCTTGCTGCGATCTTGGCGACCTGGTCGGTGCCGTGGATCTTGGCATTGCGGGCATAGGGGCGCAGCCGGTCAATCGGCCACGTCTCGATCTGGCTCGGTGCGAATACCAGGTCCATGGGGCGGTTCTCATTTGGGGTAGGGCGGGCAAGCCGATGCGCGCTGGGCGATGCCAACGTCAGGATCAGGATCCGCGATGTGGGGGAAAACAAAAGCGCCCGCGAGGGCTATCCTCCGGGCGCAATTTTTCGATTATCAATAGGTAGGTCAAGGGGGGCAGCTTTGTCAAATGAAAAAATGACGTGGATTCAATGACTTCTTACGGGGTGGCTTCCGCTGGCTGGATTCGGGCGAGGTGGCTTCCACAAACTGGCTTCCCTGGATTCCGAAAAGAATCCAGCACGCCAAAATCGCGATTCCGCAAGCCTTTGATAATGAGTCGCTTTTTTCAAAATCAAGCGGCAGGTGGATTCCGCCTGGATTCCCCGGTGAAAATGCCTGTCGCTAGAGAAATGCCGCGCTGCGCCCCCCCCGCATACGTTTGGGGCCGGGGAGGAACCATGCGAGGGGGGTCACCTGTAGGTCTGTATGGCCTGACGGTCGAGATCCCGCGCTGGAACAAGCCGGTAGTGCCGTTCTTCGACCACCCGAATCTCGTCATCTTCCAGAGTCAGTTCAAACAGGGCGATCACCTGATCCTCCATAAACTGCGCTGCAATTGCCCGACATCTAAGCCCCGGAAACTTCTGCTCTACGAAACGGATGTCCTGTGTCGTTTGAACAATACCGATCTGGTCCTTGCCGCCCTTCGCCTGTACGGGGATCACGTAGTGGCAGCCGCGCTTGTCGAGACCGATGTAGAGCTCGTCGATTTCTATCTGACCAATGCCTTTGACTGTCGTTCTGAGATGGTTTTGAAGGCTGTAGGTTGTGAGCCCCAAGAAGGTGTCGATCAGCCGATTATAGCGGACGATGGCCAGAAGGGCTTGCTCGTCATCAAGCGCATAGGCGCGAATGATCTCTGGCGTTGCGTCGGGAATAGAAACGCGAACAAGGTCTGCGCGCGGAACCACACGGTTCACGCGAACGAGTTTGAAACGATATGTCGCCCTGCCAGCGCCCTCGATAATCCATTCCATCCCTGGTGGCTGGGTGGCAAGAATATCGTCCGGAAGAGCCGTTCGGAACCTGACGGAATAGATCACGTCGCCAAGGTTCTTTGGCAACTTGATCTCAAGCGACTCTGCGCTGTGCTCCAACGCCACGCGTTCAAACTCGAACGATTCAACGCTTGCCTTATACCGGTCAAAGAAGATCTTGGAGATCAATGCCTGATAACGATTTGACTTAGCCATTGGCCACGCGCGCAGAAATGCGTTCCGCCTCGATATCGGTCTGCTTGCGTTTCTTCGCGCCACTTTTTCGGTCGCGGCCTGATTTGGGCGGCTCGATTCCGAAATGTGCAGAGGCTTTGGTAACATCCATTTGTAGTAATGCCGTTTCGCCCAACGCTATCGCTGTCGACGGCCGTGAAGGCACAATGCCCAGTGCGGCGATCACTTGACTGGCAACTGCGCGTGCCAGCGGAGGTGGCACAGCATTCCCGATCTGACGGGCTCCATGCCACTTTGTGGTATTGAAACGGAACCAGTCCGGAAATCCGTGCAAACGCGCCATCTCGCGCACCGTGATGCAGCGGTCAAACTTGAAGTGAATGGGCCGAGGGCTAGTGAAGGCCCCGCGTGCGCCGTCAGTCCCGGCGCGCAGCGTATTCGACACCCCGGTCGACGGAAGCTTGAACAATCGGCTGATCGGTTCAATCTCGCCTTGCGCTGTTTCAGAAAATCTTCGCCGGGAAATATCAGTATGGTTCGTGCGCGCGCTGGAGGTCAGGAGCGAGGGATCCCATTGACGAGGATGCCCGAAGTGCCAAGCCTCGTTTGAAAGGCAACGCATTTCGGCGGCATACGGGGAAGGCTTGCCAAGACGTCGTGGCTTGACGGAATCGCTGCCTGACAGTTCGTCAAAGATTTCTGCGTCGGGCAGATCAGCCAACGCGTCCGCGCAGCTAGGACCCCAATTCAAATCTGGATTCGCTCGCCGACCGGAGATTGCCGTTATTGCTGCCGGGTAATCGGGGAGGACCTCGCCCTTCTTGGTACCAAACAAGATAAGCCTTTCCCGTGACTGCGGCGTGCCAAAATTTCCAGCGTTCAGCACACGCCAAGGCAGCCGCACCTGATAGCCTATTTGGTCAAAGGCTGCGACCAACTCATTCAGGACTTGTTTGTGATGCCCGACTGTCAGGCCTTTCACGTTTTCGAAAACGAAGGTGCGGGCATCTAGCTCGCTGACGATCCGGACGAATTCGAGGACAAGCCGATTTCGGGGATCATCAAGAACACGATGGCCAATCATTGAAAAGCCTTGGCATGGTGCTCCACCGAAGACGCAGTCGACGGTCCGTGTTCCAAGACCAGCAGCCAGCCGAATTTCCCGTCCTGTAAGCCGCTCGACAGAGCGGGGAATTACCGCAGTCTGGGGGAAGTTAAACTTGTGTACCGCACAGTGCACCGGATCAATTTCTACAGCCGCAGCAACATCGAAGCCAGCCTGTTCGAAGCCCAGGCTCATACCGCCTGCGCCCGCGAAAAGATCTACTCCAATAGGTCTGCCCATACCATGCTCCGTTTGTTCTCATTCAAGCTACAGGCGCTAGGTAGATTTTGCCAGCGAAAGCAGATGTTTCAGCTAAGGTTCCTTAGACCATTTTTACGCACGCTTAGTCACCATGGGCTCTGATGCAGTGACCAGCACCTAGCGCACGCTCATAATCGCCCCGGTATCTAGTTTCTTGACGTAATCAACCGCGCTGCCATTCCAGTGGTAGGCAAAATGCCCGCCTTGGGTGGGGATCGGCACAACATCCGGCCAAAACGCAGCGATGCAGTTGCCACCTGGGTAACGGACACTTGGCCAGAAGATGCCGTTCGACCCGGCGCCACGCCGCTCTGCCCCGAAGATCTGAGACGCGGTGTAGTCGTCGGGGTGCAGCAGGTCATCCATTCCGGATACATCATCAAATTCGGCGTCGACCGATCCAATCAGCTCGCGGAATTGCGATGTCCAACCAGGAGCTTCGGCGGTGGCCAGCATGGTTTTCGTGTGGTGATGGATGGTTTCAGCAATCGCCACCTCTGCGCTGTCGCCCGCATAGTACAGGCCGAACGTCCCATCGCTGAACCGCCCGGGCCGCAATGGCGAGCAGTGGACAAAGGGCGCCATGACCCAGCTTGCGCCGGGCCCGGTGACACGTCGGGCCACCGGCACCTTTGCCAGATCACCGATGCTGTCACGGATGCGCGGATTGAACTTGGCTTCGGCCGAAGCCAGTGCCTCCCAATCCGCCGGATCGGCGATGTCCTCGAACAGGTCGATCGGCGGATAGATCGAGCGGATGATCCGGACGCTGCGCGGCCAGACCACGCCGCGCAGCGGCGCTGTCACCATGCGCTGCGTTCGGCATCAAGATACGCGCGCAGGTCGATCAGATCGGTAATCTCGCCGCGCATCATAACGTCGAGCGCGCTTCGGCCGCCCAGGTTGGCATTGGGTTTGCGGATCCACGCGTAGCCGCGCGCCGTGTCGCTGAAGAGATATCGCAGACCTTTGTGGATCCCCATCAGGATGGCCATGCGCGCCCGCAGATCGCGGTCGATCCGCCCGATGCCGCCGTCTTTCCAACGCGCCCATGTGCGCTGTGCCATATCGCCCAGCAGGGTGCGGGCCTCGATATCGCTGAGCTGCCACGCGCGAAACAGGTTTAAGGTGGTGCGCGCGAGGGCTGCGGCCTCCTCGTCCGTGATGGCGGGAAGGTCGGGACGGGACGCGGTAGGCTCAATCGTTGCAAACTGCATGGCAAATCCTCTTTGACATGAATATATATATTACATGCCATTTGGCAAGGACTGGTTTCTGATGCGGTCGCTGTGCGCCTATCGCCCCCAAGGCCGCACCTTGGGCATCGCAGCCGTCACCTCGACCTCCCGTAGCATAAGCCCCACCACCAACCCATCCCGTACCCAATCCAGCGCTTGCCACCACTCCTCATAACCACGCCGAGCGGAGGCGATCTGTTCCGGATGCGGTCGCCGGGTCACCGGGCAGGCCAGGACCTCCACCGTTCGCCATTTGCCCCGGCTCAGCATCCGTTCGGTGCCAACCTCCACCGACATCGACCGCTTGCCGAGCTTTTTGCGCTCGGTTTGCACCGGCACGCAACGCTGACCGACATTGGGCATCCAATCCGGGGTAAGCCCAGCGCTGGCCAATTCGGCCACTCAGACCGCCTTGTATCTGCCACGAGATCATCTGATTGCTATGGGCGACTGCTGAAAAGGACTCGGGCAAGCAGCATGATTATATGTAGCTTAATCCCGCTGTTGGTACCTCGTATAAGATCAAGTACGTGGTGTAATTCGCGCGGCAGTTCGAATGTCAGCAATCTGCGTGCCGAGTGACTGCAGGCTTTGACGCATATCATTGAACACTGGCTGCTCCGCCTCCGGATCGCTAATGGTTACGATAACTGTAAACGGTACGCCTTCTTCTGGCATAACCTCCCCAGCGCGGGTCAGATAGTCGACAAATAGCCGCCAATTCGAAGAGGGGCCCACACCTTGCGGAAAGGTCTTTGCAAGGACTTTTACCGGGCTCCATTTCAGGTCATGCTCAATTCGTTCCGCTTCCACTGCCGGTGATTGACGTCGTGGGGGAAGGTAGAGCGGTTCAAGCCGCCCGAGCCAACCTCCGTGCGCTTGCTCTTGTTGTAGCGATGCATTGATATTTACGCGAACAAACTCTGCGCCGAACCGCGCATCCAATGGTGGGGTGGAAACAAGTGTAATTTTTGCTCGGCCGCGGCACTTCCCGCTAGGGCCGACTAGGGACGCTGGCCACGCAAAACGGAAGTTAATCTGCTGGTCGCGCCTGATGCGCGATGCGAAAACGAGCGTGATCGCATGATCGCCAGTTTCTAGAATGCGATCTGCGGTTGGAGGCATACCGAAGCCGACCATATGTCGCGAAACTGGGGCGAGCGCCTTAGCCGGGAATGTCCCGACCGATGTTGAAGTTCGTTATCTGAAGGGTGGCGTTGCTCTCCCTGAGCCGTAGGCTCGGGGTGTTCAATCCAGATGGAGAGCAACACCATGAAAACATCTACCACATCCCCGCTGGCCCTGGCCAGCAAGGCCGAGCTGACGGCGGCAGTCGAAGAGGCCCGTGATGCGGTCGGGGCGAGCTTCGAGCGGTTCTGCCTGGTCGCGGGTCTCGCCAGCCTGACGCAGATGCTGGAGGAGGACGCGACGGCGCTGGCCGGGGCCCCGCATGCGCGCAGTGCCGACAAGCAGGGGTATCGCTGGGGCCGCACGCGGGGCCCGGTGGGCTTTCACGGTGGCAAGGTGGAACTGGAGCGTCCGCGGGTGCGATCAAAAACCACCGGCAAGGAGCTGTCGCTGCCAAGCTGGCAGGAAGCTGCGCAGGCCGGCTGGCTGGAGCAATGGGCGATGAGCCTGATGCTGATGAATGTCGCCACGCGCAAAGTCGGCCGCGCCGTGCGTCTGCCCGAGGCCGGGGTGCCGTCCGAGGCGGGATCGGGGCTGTCGAAATCCGCAGTCTCACGGCGGTTCAAGGCGCTGACCCAGGCGCGCATGGACGCATGGATGGCCTCTGATCTGTCTGCGCTCGACCTGCTGGTGATCCAGATCGATGGTCTGCACATGGGGACAACCTGCTGATGCTGGGCGCGATCGGGATCGATGCCGACGGCCGGAAACACCCGCTGGGCGTGGTCGAAGGCGCGACGGAGAACGCTGCGACCGTGCAGGCGTTGTTGGACAACCTGATCGAGCGTGGGCTCGAACCCGCAGTCTGTCGGCTGTTCATCGTAGATGGCGCCAAGGCCCTGACCAAGGCGATCCGCCGGACCTTTGGCGCGGACATTCCGATCCAGCGCTGCCAGGTCCACAAGGCTCGCAACATCACCGAGCGACTCAATCCCAAGCTTCACGCCGCTGTCCGCCGCGCCCTGCGCCAGGCCTGGGAGCTCGATGATGCCGACAAGGCCGAACGTCTTCTGCGCACCCTCGCGCGCCGCCTCGAACTCGAGGCGCCCGGCGTGTCGAAGAGCATCCTCGAGGGCCTCGACGAGATCCTCACCGTGACCCGCCTCGGCCTGCCGCCCGAACTGCGCCGCTCACTGGCTTCGACAAACATCGTCGAGTCTATGAACGCGGTGATCAGACAGGTCTGCCGGAACGTGAAGCGCTGGCGCGACGCGAAAATGGCGCTGCGCTGGACCGCTGCGGGCATGCTCGAGGCCGCCAAGGGCTTTCGTCGCCTCAAGGCCCACAAGCAATTGCCCGTCCTCAAGGCAGCACTGGAGAAGCATCGCTCCAAACCCGAAGACGCCGTTGACCAGGTGGCAGATGCCGCGTAACCCTGAAATCAGCAGCGTCCCCCGTCGCGCTTTTCAACATCGAGCGGGACATTCCCCCTTAGCCTGCAATGGTACCGGCATTTCAGCGTGGTGGACCAGCAAACCTATGAGGGTCTCACGAGAGACCTCTCCTTCAATGGCATGTTCGAGCACAGCAGCGGTTTTTGCCGCAAGTGGCGCAGCATAGCTAGTGCCACAACCATCAATTATCGTCCCGTCCGGCAAGATTGAGAATAGGCCGTGTCCGAGCGATGGATGGATTGATCCCGCCCCGCCGACATGGGCCAAGTCTGGCTTAACTCCCGCCCTTAAACCGGGCCCACGGCGACTGAAACGACTAGGTGCAAAGGGTACGCATCCGTCATGACCAGGTGGGTTGAGTGCGGCAACAGCCACATTGCGCGCGCTTTCTGCAGGCGTAAGCAAGCCGTCATTGCGGGTGTTGACCAGGCTGGCGAGAGCTGAAGTGGCATCTGAAGGCCACTCCGCGCGGACATCTTGAGGCTGGATATTGCCAGCTGAGATGAACACCACCGCGTTATTAACCTCTGCTATCTGGTCAAGCCGCGCAGCGTGTGGGCTGTATCAATCCGGGGCAGCCGGTTGAAGAATATTGAGGCTCATATTGAACACTCGGACACCGTGACGCGCCCGAGCATCCGAGACAGCTGACTCCATCTCATCAAAGAACTGAGGTAGGCCTTCGGGATAGTAAGAAGCGAAAGCTCCTGTCCTTCGGTCACTCGGAAACACAGCGACGTCGACCAGCTCTGCGCCATCGTGCTCCGGACAGGTTTCCACTCCATTTAATGCGGCACCAACCGCGGCAAGACCACCGATGAATGTTCCATGGGCAAGATCAAGATCTTCGTCGGCAAGAATATCCCAGCGGTCAATAACCCAGTCTGACAGCGCTGCGCTGATGCCACCATCAATTATGCCCATACGGGGATGAGTGAGTCTGCTGTCGCGAATTGGAATATTTGCACTAGTTGGGCGGCTGCGAGGGATTGATGCTGTCAGACCGGTCGCTCTTACTACGATCCCAGGAAGTTCAATCCGTCTCACTAGTGGATGGCCATCGAGAAACGTAAGCAACTGTGCGTGGCGATCAACGTCTGGGTTGAAAACAGCCAATTCGCGTCGACGCTCGCTTACAGAGCTTTCATTCAGTCGCAGTGCGGGTTGATCGCTCGACTGTTCCAGCCGAACGGAAAGGATCGCTTGCCTATTCTTGTGACTTGGTAGTCTGTCAACGGAAAGCCCGCGTTCAAGGGCATTGAAGCCAGAAACGAAACTTTCTGCAAGGCGCCGATGACCATCATCTAAGCGATCCCATTCGGAACGTGGCGGAGGACTATCAAACAACTCGACCTGATAGCTGCTGCCAGTGATGGGGTTCGACAGCCAAGCGACGGCCTCCTCGACCGAAAAATTACGCCGGTCCGCCGGTCCGTAGAGTTCGACCCGATCAATGGCGCCGGTCTCGCTCTTGCGCGCTGATGGATTTGGCTCATCCTTTTGTCGCCTTTCGTTGAACCGCATTACGGTATTGGTCTCAGCTCTGGCAATCTCAGCCACGACCTGGCGGAGTGAGTCGGGTCGAGCCTCAACAATCATGACGCCGAGATCGCCACCGCCGACAACGGGGATGCGATCACCGCGAAACAAACTTGCGACTGGGCGGTGAGATTTGGCCCAAGCTTCTCGCCGCAAGATGACTTTCACAAAGCCGACGTCTCCTTGCGCTTGGGCAGCTAGGACGTCTGAAATTGTATTGAGCTGACTTACGATGGCATTTCTGTGAACCACAAATTCTGCATCGCGGTGAGCAAAAAAATCTTTTCGTCCGCCACCACCGCCAGCTTCGCGTGCTTCCTCATAATTTTCTGGATTAAATACAATTTGGATAGGGCTAGCCATTCAGCACCTCACCTTCGCCGAGCTTAGCTGCTCGGCCGATCTGACGGCTCACGGTAGATTTGTCCCTACCAGCAATTTCGCCAATATCTGCCATAGAGAAGTTGAGAATAGGATCATCCCGCATAGCACGAAACAAACGACTAGAGTCGTCGAAGAGTAGGGCACGACGCTCACTTTGGACACGAGCGGCGTTTAAGGTGGCGAACTGGCGCAAGGTGTCGAGCAGCCCCCGCCTGTCCACTTCTGGAACTGTAGTCGCCTTCTTATAGGTACGCACCAAGGACTCGACTTCTGCCCCTGTTGAGCCCTCTGTGAACCAAGAAATCAGCCGCAAATGGATATCTGGAGCTTCTACAGGAGGCATGAAATGTGCAGCAATTTCCTGTCGCATCCTGAAGTCAGGTTTTGGAATTTCGAGTTGAACTTCGAACCGCCGCCATACGGCTGAATCTAAAAGCTTGGGATGGTTGGTAATCCCAATTGTGAAGCCAATGTCACGGCGTACATCAAAGTTTTGCAAGAGCGCATTCACAACCCGCTTAATCTCGCCGACTTCTTGTGGATCATCGCGAACCTTGGCAATTGCGTCAAACTCGTCAAGCAGGAGAATGCAGCGATACCGGTTTGCGAATGTGAATAGATTGCCGATGTTACGCGCGGTCGCACCCAAAAACGAAGATACTAAGCCATCCAACTTCACAAGAACAACAGGAAGGTCGAGTTGCTGGGCAATCCAAAGCGCCAGCCGCGTCTTTCCCGTACCTGGCGCTCCAAAAATAAGGCAGGTTTTCGATGGTCGGATATCGATCTCGGACAGGGCTTCAAAATTAGCCCATTCGTCGATGATTGTACCAATAGCTTCGCTAACTGTCTGGTTGAAAAGCGGCGCAGCGGGCTCAATATCCGATGGAAAAATCACTTCCGCAAGCGCGGCGGCTGTTTCTCGATCAACGGGAACGGGCGTGTTGCGTGTCAGGGTCTCTCCCAAAATCTGAGCCTTCGAACGCTCGATGCGGCTCGGCGAAAGCTCCTTCGAGCGATCGGCTGTAGTCAGGATGCTGGTAAGCGCACCTGACTGCTTCGTATCCCCGTCCTTGGCCAACGCATCACGCAATCGCTCTATTTGCTTGCGGAGAGCCGGTGACGCATCGGCAATAGCAGCTCGGCAAAGAGCCTGCACGATTGTAAAATGATCCATTTTCTTCCCTGTGCGCCGATTGCGCGATAAAGTGTGTAAGTTGCGTATATCTCAAGATTTGGTGCATGACAATAAGATTTGGTGCGCATAACGGACAAATGATGCATTTCTTAGCGGACAGGTTGCAGTCCTCAAGTGGCTGGAAAAAGGACAGATGCCACAAAACTGGGATCAACTTATGACGCGCTGGATGGGGCGGCGGCATGTATCCATGGTCGAGCTCTAGGCATCGCCCCCGTCACCTCGACCTCCCGCAGCATTCCTCCCACCATCAACCCATCGCGCACCCAATCCAGCGCCTGCCACCAATCTTCATAGCCACGCTGAGCAGACGCGATCTGTTCCGGATGCGGCCGCCAGGTCACCGGGCAGGCCAGGACCTCGATGGTGCGCCATTTGCCACGGGTGAGTACGCGTTCGGTGCCAACGACAATTGTCGTCGACCGCTCGCCGTGCTGATTGCGCTTGGTTTCCACCGGCACGCAGCGCGGGACGACGCCAGGCATCCAGTCCGGGGTCAGCCCGGCGCGGGCCAGTTCCGCCACGCGGATCGCCATGCGAATGCCGCCGAGGCTGTCGGGCATGCCCGCGACAGTGGCGGCAATCACCTCGGCGTCCGCATGGGTGTAACTGCCCATTTTGTGCTGACCGCCGTCCACCTTACAGCCCAGCGCCCCACGCTGCATTAGGACGTACTCGAGGCCGAACCCAAAGCCTTCTTCGACCACATCCTTTGGCGGGGGCAGTTCCAGCTGCGCCTTTTCCACCCTGAACGCCCATTCCAGTGCTGCCTGCACGCCGAGCGCGCGTTTAATCTTCGCGCCACCGGCGCGGCCGATCCGTCCCTGCATGCTCATGGCAGCAATCCTTCAAACAAATTCATCTGTGCTGGGCGCTCCGGCCCCTCGCTGGGCTGCCAGATCCACTGGCCGGAGGCCGTGGGCAGTTGCGAGAGTGCGCCACGCATGCGCTGCTGCCAGTGGGTGAACTCCGTTTCCGAGCAGGCGCAGAGCGCGTGCCCGATGGGCCAGCCCATCAGCCATCCGACGAAGAGAGGATTCAGCCGCCGCCGTGCCCGGGCTTTCAGAATCCGCCGCGAGACGACCTGCCCATGCGAGGCAATCAGATAGGCCCAGAGCGGGCGCGAGATCGGGGCGTGCGGTGAGGATTGTCGCCCATGCGGCGTGATCACCGGGTCCGGGTGGGTGAAGCCCTGTTCCGCCCGGTAGTGCAGGATATCCATCCGGCTTTTGCCATCGGCACGGGTGATGCTGGCCGGGCTGCTGCCCTTCCAGTTCTGCGCGGCCGGTGTCGGCCACTGAATCGCTTGCGCGCTCAGCTTCGGCTCGCCCCGGCTGTTGATTTTGCCGCGCAGCCGATCCATCTGGTCGTCCGCCACTGGCGTCTGCCATTGGGCCGCCTGCGCTGGGAGTGGCGGCATCCCGCCCGATCCATAGCTCTGGCCCGGGCCGCCCTTCGCGCCATCGGTAGCTTTCGGCGTCGACCAGTTCGCGATGCCCAGCGCCAGTGCCTCGGCTTTGCGAGCGAAGTCGCTGTTCCCCGCTGCATTGTAGCGGGTCGTGCCGGGATGCAGGCTCATCGGTGTGGGCCAGGATGAAGATGCGCATCCGCTGGTGCGGCGCGCCGACTTCTGCCGCAGAGAACAGGCCCGCCGCAGGCGCGTAGCCCATGTCCCAAAGGTCTCGCAGCACGGTCTCAAGACCGAGGGTGACGTGGCCGGGGACGTTTTCGAGAAAGACCCATGCGGGTCGGCATTCCCCGATGACGCGGGCAACATCTGGCCAGAGGTGGCGGGGATCGTTGGCCCCTTCGCGTTTGCCAGCGGCGCTGAAGGGTTGGCAGGGATATCCGGCGAGGACGATGTCGAAGGCCCCGCGAAAGGGACGGCCGTCGAAGCTGCGCAGATCGTCCCAGATCGGCGCGGGCGCGAAATACCCTGCGCGCTGGGCGGCGATGAGCACAGTTCGGGGCCAGTCTTCCCATTCGACAAAGGCACGCGTGTGATAGCCGGGCTCGGCGAGCATGAGGCCCAGATCAAGGCCTCCGCCGCCTGCGCAGAGGGACAATCCGTGCCGGGGACGAGACACCATGCCATTCACAGGATCCCCCGCTGACGCAGCCTGTCCGTCGTCACCAGCTTGCGGGCCAGCATCGCCTCGCAGATGGCGTTGCTGATCATGCTGGGGGGCAGGAATTCGTCCGAGTTCACCTTGGCAGCATAGAACGCCGCCAGTTCATCCGGGCTGGCTGTCGGCTTGCCTTGCGCCTTTCGGCTGCGCTTGGCCTTGCCGCCACTGGCATCTGCGGCGGCCTGCGCATTGCGCTGGGCTGCGCGCTCCATGAACCGATCCAACGCCTTGGGTCCATCGGGCGGGTTCGGATGGTCACACCGGGTCTCGGTCGCGATCTCGATGACCCGATCCTCAGACAATCCGAGGTCATCGAGCCAGCGGCGCACGTTCAACCGAGCGGGTTCGCCCTGCCACCAAGCCGGGAGGGTCGCGTTGGCGGCAAAGCCCAGCGCGCCCAGTAGCTCTGCGAAGAACCGATCAAAATCGGTCTCGCGCGCCTGCGCGTCCTCCTCCTCCTTTACAGGTTTACTTAAAGGTTCTCTTACAAGGTTAGTGTCCGGAGTCCGGACACGGCTTGGGTCATTTTCCGGACACGGGTCGGGACGAAATCCGGACACGGCTTCGGCGTCAATCCCGTGTCCGGATTCTGGACATGGATCAGCCTCAACGCTGGTATTGGGGTCGATTTCACCAGCTGTGTCATCGCTGTGATCAACGGGCGCAAACCCGTGTCCGGTTTCCGGACATGGAACCACACCCGCCGGTGTGAAGCCCCGCTCAAAGCCCAAGATGTAGCGGGTGGGGAGCTGGCGCTTGGTCACCGGATCAATGCGCGGCACGCGGCGCAACAAGCCTCCAGCCTCCAGCTGGCCGAGGTGTTCATTCAGTGTCGAGCGGCTGATCTCGCAATCATGGGCCAGCCGCGCCTGTGAGGGGAAGCAGCCGTAATCCGGGTTGAACCGGTCGCACAGATGCCAGAGCACGATCTTGGTGGTGGGTTTTAGCCCGCGCTGCTTGATGGCCCAATTGGTGGCTTCATGGCTCATGGCGCGGACCTCCCCGCGCAAGCGGCCATGCGCGTGGTGAAGCCGTGCTCTGTCAGCGCGCCCAGCGCGTCGTCGAGACTGCGCACCAGCGCCCAACCAAAACCCTGCGCCAGCACCGCATCGCGAAACGCCTCCTGCGCGGGGCGCAAACGACCCTTTGGGGCTTTCAGCTCAAGGAACAGCACACGGCTGTCGCAGATCACCATCAGATCGGCGAATCCCGCATGGACGCCCATGCCGACGAGGATCGCCTGACGCTTGGCCCCGCGAGGTCCGGGTTCAGACACCTCATTGGCGCAGTGATGGATGATGGCTGTGCGGGGCAGAACGGTGCGCAGCGCTTGTACGACCGCACGCTGCAGATCGGCTTCGGGGGTGCCACGGCGGTTCATTCCCCTGCCTCCCCGTTGCTCTCACGCTGGGCCTGCCGGATCGGCCGCCGCGCGTCGATCACCACCAACAGCGCGCGGGCATCTTTGCGTTCACCGTCGGTCTCGCCATGCGCGGCCAGAACATTGCAGGCGAGCCGGATCAGGTGATCGGAATGATGCGCCACATCGGCGATGACGGCGCGTGCTTCAGCCACGCGGTCAGCGGGCCATAGGGCGGGGAGTTTCAGGGTCATGACCGCCCCCGCGATTTGCGCACCGGATGCACCTGTTCCTGCGCGCGGATCCAGTCTTGAACGGCGGCCCTACGGTAGAACGATTTGCGTCCTATGCGTGTGCAGGGTGGCCCCTGGCGGCGCGCCTCCCATCTGGCGAGCGTGTCGGATGTGATGCCCAGCTCGTCCGCCAACTGCTCGCGGCTGATCCAGTCCGCCAGCAGGTTCAACGGTTCTTGCGGGACTTCAGGTTGGGGTTGTTTCATGGCTGCTCTATTTTCCTCTGGCCCCTCTCTTGGAGGCAGGGACAGCGAAGCAGAGCGCGCGGGGCGGAAGACAGGCGGAAGGTGGAATTGAAAGCCGCTGACCAATTCCGGTCCATGTTGCATTGGGGTTTCAGGCTATCCCGGGTTGAGTGCGAGACCGCCACTGCGCGCCTGACATTTTCAATATCGGAAGGCTTTATGCGCTGATCACAGGACCAAGCTGCTCGCTCATCCTGGCAGGTCAAATTGGCTGGCACTGAACAGTGATTCGCGGGATTTGCGCGGTGCGGAATTGACGGAACGACCAATTCCGGTCCCGCGCTGCCGACATTCAACGGCACTCAACAGTTTGTTACGGCAACCGGCTGCATAGGCCGACTATCACGGGTTCGTGATTGCGTGCTCACCCATAGGTTGGGTATTCTGGCAATGAGCAGCAAACAAGAATCGAAAAACACGAACACAGCCAGGTGCCAGCATCTTGTACGATGCTGTTCTGGCCCACAGACGGTTTTCCTCGAGACAAGGCTCAGCAGCCAATCCACCCGCATGCATTGCATCGCGGGCTTTTTAATTCCGCATTCCGACGGTTTTGGCCGAACGAAGTCGCATGTCTGAAAGGATTCTATCTATGCCACTACCGCCAATCGCCTTTTACTCGATCTATGAACTTTCAGCGCGCTGGGGCTGTCCTCCTGCCGATGTCGCGGGCTGGGCCGCAGCTGGGCATTTTCAGGTTTTGGCGGGCATCCCGCCTGTCAGCTGTGGCGATGAGACCGTCGCGGGGCTGGTCGAAGTTCCGATTGCCGAGCTGATGCCAATGTTCCGTCGCTATGGACCCAGCGATGAACTCTGCCGCCTGAAGCGTGTCCTGCCGCCCGGAAGCAAAGCCTGGCTGAAAGTGACCGATCCCCCTGATGGCATCCCGCTTCGCTCGACGGATCTGTTGCTGGCAGCGCATTCGGTGCAGGAGTTCGAGGAGGAACGCGATTTGCTGCGCCGCCCGCCCACAAACACGGGGGCTGCGCCGCGCTATGATTGGGATGCGATGTACGCGTGGTTGACGTGGTTTTTGTTCGACAAGGGCGTGCCCGAGACGCAAACGGCACTGGTCGCGCTCGTACAGGACTGGTTCGTGCAAAATTCACGGTCGGGGGATGTCCCGGATGAAAGCACGATCCGCAAGCGGCTTGCCCCACTTTGGCGCAAACTGCGCGGTGAGGAAACGGTGTGAGGGTCACGCCGACTTTGGCAGCCCGCCTTCATCCTGCGCTGCACCGTGCACAAGGCGCGGTCGCGGACGCAAGATGCTGGCCACGGTGTCAACGCCAGCGCGCAGCGGAGAGTCCATCAGATGGGCGTAGCGCTGCGTCGTTTGCATCTGGCTATGGCCCAAAAGCCTGCCGATCATTTCCAGTGATGCGCCGCCGCTGACCAGCAGGGAGGCGAAGGTGTGACGCAGGTCGTGAATGCGCACATCGGGCAGATCCGCCTCATACTGGACGCGTGCCCAGAAGCGGCGGATTTCGCGCACCGGCTGGCCAACGGTCTCACCGGGGAACAGCCATGGGTTGCCGTTTGGGACGATCAGCTGGCGTTGACGCAAGATGGTCACGACCTCCTGCGAGATCGGCACGCGGTGGATCTTGCGCTGCTTGGTGGTCGCGGCGGGCTTCGACCAGATTGCGTAGTCAAGGTTGAACTGCTCAAATCGCGCGGTGCGCACCTCGCCCACGCGCGCGCCGGTCAGCATGCACATGCGGATGATCGCAGCGCCGCGCTGATCCTCGGCGTTGTCCAGAACTGCCGCGATGCGGGTCAGTTCCTCGGGGCCGAGAAACCGCTCGCGGGCCTGTTCGATGCGCCGGTGGAACCCTTGCGCCGGATTGTCAGTGCGCCATTCCCATTCCATCGCCAGCGTGAACATCTTGCGCAGGACTTCACCCATGCGGTTGGCCCGGATCGGGGTCGGCTTGTGGCCCTGCAGCTTGCGCGCGCGGTTGTTGGGTTTTGCCTTGCTGGGGCGGGGACGACCCTCGGCCACGAAATCAAGGAACCGCGCCACGTCAGACTTGGTGATCTCGGTCACCAGCTTGTTGCCCCAGGCCGGTTCCAGCATCTTCCGGAGCATCGAGATCTGATCACCGGCATTGTTCTTTGCCAGTTTCGGCAGATGTTCCGCAATGTAGCGGTCGATCATGTCTTTCACACGCGGGGCCTCGCGAAAATCCTCGCGTACGGCCAGAGGATCGCGCCCCTCGTCGATGGCGCGGCGCAACTCCTTGGCGCGTTCGCGGGCAGCAGTGACGCTCCAATCCGGCCAGCGCCCGATGTTCATGCGCCGCTGCCGCCCCGCATGACGATAATCGATGGTGAACGTCCGCGCGCCTGAGGACTGGACCCTCACGGCAAAGCCGATCACCTCGGTGTCGAAAATCTGATAGCTGACGCCCGGCCGCAGCTCAGCATTGCGCAGGGCTTTCTCATTCAGTTTCAGTCTGTTGACCATATACTCTGCCTCCTTGTCCTGCGACACAGGCGTAGATCTGCGCCCTTATCAAGTCACAGCATACGGCAGAGGGTGGAAGACAGGCGGAAGGTGGAATTGAAGTGGGTGGGGCTATTCCAGATTAAGAGATCAATGGGTTAAGCGAACACGCCCAGCGCGCAGTTGATCGCAATTGAAGATCAAAAGCTGCCGGTTGAGGGCGCGTCATTTTACTAATGCGGGGTAAGGCAATAATTGCTGAGAGCAGCGCATGAGGCTGCGGCATCGTAGCCGACCCAGATCAGTAAAAGCGACCATTCGCGACTTATGCGGGGATCTATGCTATGCGCTGGAAGCGGCCCCAGCTATAACATGCTCTGGACCTTCGTGGAACGCGTGACTTACCCGTACCGACCGTTTGGTGACTCTCGCACGACTGACTTACGGCTCTTACCTTTAGTATTTTTTACCGCTGTGTACTAAAGTACACAGCATCGTTGTGGAGGCGAATCTCATCGGAGGCGCTGGACGCTAAAGCAGAACGATCTTGTCATGAACGAACATTACCGGATGACTTACGACTCATGGCTGGAGAAGCAATGAAACGCATTAAGATCGACAGTGTCATGCAAGGCGACATTCTATTTACTGCGCGTCCGGGAAAGACCAGCAAAGGTATCCGCTTCACAACTGGCGGTTTGGTGTCCCATGCAATGATCTGTGTGGCGAATGGTTCCTTCATCGACTCGACCCGGAACGGCGTGCAAGCACGCAATCTCCAGCGCGAGCTATTTGAAGACGACGAACAGGCGTTTCACTTTCGCCTAAAGATCCCACCAGAGCGCCAAATTTTGGCGCAAGTGATCGACTATGCTCGAGCGGAAATCGGCGCACGTTATTCCCTTACAGAAGCGGCACGATCTGTTTCTCCATTCCGAAGTTCGAGTTCAAAAAAACAATTCTGCTCTCGCCTTGTCGCACGCGTATTCAACCAAGCAGGCATTGAGCTTGTCCCTAACGCTAACTATTGCACCCCTGAAGACCTACGGCAGAGCCCTCTATTAAAGGAGCTGACAGTAGAGTTTGAATCAGTCACGATTGAAGAACTTGCGTTGATGTCCGGTGGCCTGAACCCGGTTGATGCCATGCATGATGCGCAGAACGCTGTACTGGAAGCGGCGCGCTCTGTTGATTCCAAAATCGAAAGTTTTAATGATTTATATGCCTTGCTAGTAAAGCGGCCCGAAACTGATCAGGTGATCGCCAATGCGCTAGTGAGCAGTGGCTATCTAGATCTTTGGAAAAAAGAGGTTGCTCGACATCCATGGCGCTACACCAGTGGGCTGATGGACAAACTTTCTGAGCCACCCAAACTCCTGTGCGACTATTGTATTGGCACCATCAAAGAAGCCTATAGTGGCGGAGTTCGCTTTGCGATTAATCTCATTCAATGTTGATTGCCACTGAGAATTGACCCGGCAACCGCCAAAATTGTCACTGAGAATTGACCCATGTGCAACCTTTCCCCGGCTTGAACCAGCTGGGGGCATATGGAGTGATCGACATGGGATTTTTGAAGGTTATCAGGACATGGGCGCTGCGAGACAAGATGCCCATTCGCGAGATTGCGCGGCGCACAGGCATCGCGCGCAACACAATCAAGAAGTATTTGCGGGAGGGGATTGTTGAACCTGCGTTTCAGACGCCGGATCGTCCGAGCAAGCTGGATCCGTATGCCGCTCAGCTGACAGGATGGCTGGTTTCAGATCAGCGCAAGTCACGCAAAGAACGCCGAACGGCGAAGCTAATGCACGCCGATTTGGTGGAGCTGGGATATGAAGGTTCCTATGAGCGTGTTGCGGCCTTCGTGCGGGAATGGAAGGGCGAACGGCAGCGTGCGTATCACACGACCGACCGGGGTGTCTTCGTGCCGCTTGTGTTCCAGCCGGGTGAAGCCTTTCAGTTTGATTGGAGCGAAGACTGGGCCTATGTGGGCGGTGAACGCATCAAGCTGCAAGTTGCCATATCAAGCTGTCGCACAGCCGCGCCTTCCTTGTGCGAGCCTATCTTCTGCAAACGCATGAGATGCTGTTCGACGCTCATTGGCATGCCTTTCGCGTCTTCGAAGGCGTGCCCGGTCGCGGCATCTACGACAATATGAAGACCGCCGTCGACAAGGTCAGACTTGGCAAGAAGCGCGATGTGAATGCGCGGTTCACGGCGATGACCAGCCATTATGTCTTTGATCCCGAGTTCTGTAACCCGGCGGGCTGGGAGAAGGGACAGGTCGAGAAGAATGTGCGCGATGCGCGTCACCGCATGTGGCAGCTGATGCCAGCCTTTCCGGACCTGGGCGCGCTGAATGACTGGCTGGAAGAGCGCTGCAAACTGCTGTGGACTGAGACGGCCCATGGCAGGTTGCCTGGAAGCATTGCCGATGTGTGGGAAGCTGAGAAGCCTGCGCAGATGCCGCTCCCCATAATGTTCGATGGCTTTGTCGAGGAAAGAAAGCGCGTCTCGCCGACTGCCTGATCAACTTTGATCGCACCCGCTCTTCTGTGCCCGCCAGCTTTGCAAACCGCCCCGTCAGCCTGCGCATTTACCCTGAGCGGCTGGTGGTCGTCGCCGAGGGGCATGTGATTTGCACGCATGAGCGCATCATCGACCGGTCGCACCGCCAGCCGGGGCGCGTGATCTATGACTGGCGCCACTATCTGGCAGTCGTTCAGCGCAAGCCCGGAGCGTTGCGCAATGGTGCCCCCTTCGTGGAAATGCCCGAGCCCTTCCGCATGTTACAGGCGAAGATACTGCGCCAGCCCGGCGGGGACCGCGAAATGGTCGATATCTTGTCACTTGTCTTGCACCATGATGAGCAAGCCGTGCTGTGCGCCGTGGAATTGGCACTGGAGGCAGGCGTGCCGACCAAAACCCATGTGCTGAACCTGCTCCACAGGCTGCTGGATGGCAAACCGACCGACCAGCCGGATGTGAACCCTCCAGCGGCCTTGTCGCTGAGCAAGGAGCCCGAGGCCAATGTCGCGCGCTATGATGGGCTGCGCACTCAGAAAGGAACTCGTCATGCGTCATGACCCTGCGGGTGCTGCGCTGATCATCATGTTGCGCAGCCTTAAAATGCCGGGCATGGCGCAGGCTGTCCAGGATCTGCATGAGCAAGGGTCGCCCGCATTCGAGGCTGCCATGCCGATCCTGTCGCAGCTGCTCAAGGCCGAAATGGCCGAGCGCGAGGTGCGGTCTATCGCGTATCATATGAAAGCCGCCCGCTTTCCGGCCTACAAGGACTTGTCCGCCTTCGACTTCGCGGCCAGTGAAATGCGTGAAGCTCTGGTCCGCCAGCTCCATCGATGCGAATTCCTGGATGGGGCTGAGAATGTGGTCCTGATCGGCGGGCCCGGCACAGGGAAATCCCATGTTGCGACAGCCCTCGGCATTCAGGCCATCGAGCATCACCGCAAGCGCGTGCGCTTCTTCTCAACGGTCGAATTGGTCAACGCCCTGGAACAGGAAAAAGCCCAGGGCAAGGCCGGAAAGATCGCAGAGGCGCTGGTGAAAACTGATCTCGTGATCCTGGATGAGCTGGGATACCTCCCGTTCAGTGCCTCTGGCGGCGCCTTGCTCTTCCACCTCCTCAGCAAACTCTACGAGCGACAAGCGTCATCATCACCACCAACCTGAGCTTCAGCGAATGGGCCAGTGTGTTTGGGGACGCTAAGATGACCACAGCGCTGCTCGATCGCCTCACCCACCGCTGCCACATTCTGGAGACCGGCAACGACAGCTACCGCTTCAAGGCCAGCTCAGAAACAGCGAAAAAGAAACGGAAGGAAACACCAGCATTGACGCCAACATGACACGCAGAACATAACAACTGGGTGGGTCAGATCTCGGTGACAATGCCGGGTCAATTCTCAGTGGCAATCAACAGGCAACGACGGCCCGCTGCTCGCGGGATGCTGGGCTCATGCCCGGCGGCGGTTTTATGAACTTCATGTCGCCGGGGACAGCCGGGTCGCCACCACCACGGTCGAGCGCATGGCCGATCTCTGGAAGCTTGAGGCAGATGTGCGAGGTCAAAGCCCTGAAGCCCGCGCTGTCGCACGGCAGGCTGTCTCGGCACCGATCGTCACGGAGCTGTTCACACTCTGGGAGCAGACCCTGCCGCGCATCTCGGGCAAGTCGAAGCTGGCCGAAGCACTGCGCTATGCCATGACACGTCGCGACATCTTCAAGCGCTTCCTGACGGATGGCCGCATCGAGCTCGATTCCAACATCGTCGAGCGCGCCATCAGACCTCAGACAATTACGAGAAAAAACAGCCTGTTCGCCGGATCGGATGGCGGAGGTCGCACATGGGCCACTATCGCCACCCTCCTGCAGACCTGCAAGATGAACAACGTCGACCCCGTCGCGTGGCTGACCCAGACCCTGGAGCGCATCGCCAACCAGTGGCCTAGCGCCGAAATCCACGCCCTCATGCCATGGAATTACAAAGCCTGAACGGCCTCAACTTCCCGCTTACTAAAGATGTTAAATTGCTTGCGAAGTAGATGAGGGTAAATTTTGATTGAAGTCGAACCCACAGGGGAGAGCGGCGGCCACTGCGACTGTTGCGGGCAACAAACCCGTGCAGTTTGGGGATATGTGAACGAAGACCAAGGCACGGTTGCCAGCTACTTCATGCAATGGACGGTCGGAGCGTCACTAGAGACACATCCGGCCAACCTCGACTTGATCTATGGTCGATGGGGCGATGGGGCATCAAGTGCTGACAGATGTGCTGTTTCATTGTTGCACTTCGAAAATGAAAACGGTCCAAGCGTAATGGTTATCGATGCAAAAAATCGACCTATCGCGACGAGCAGTTTGATTTCTAAAGCCATGACTCGTGATGAGGTCATTGGAACCGATGTAGCACAGCATGCGTTCGCGATCTTCGATGCGGTTATCACTCAAGACAAACGATTGACCTAGACATGGCCCGCAAGGCTTATCAGCCCTTCGTCATTTGTGCTCCCCGGGCTGCCAAGCCTTGCTTCCGGCAGCGCGCTTGGTGATCTAGGTGCAGATCAGCGACACCCACCGCGGCCTGACACCAAAACTGATCACCGATCTCCGACGACGCAACGCCATCGACGCTGAAATCGGACACACGAAAACCGACGGCGCCTGTCAGGCTGCGGAGTCAAAGGCGGCGCCGGTGTTGCCTTGTTCGCGGTGCTTTGCGCCTGCGGCCACAATGTACGCAAGAAGCTGGTCCTCCTTCTGACTTGGCTTGCGCTGATTTTTGCGAGCAACTGGACCGCAGTCAGCTGAGTGGTACCAACCAGCTACCGTTTGCGGACGGCTTGATTGCGTTGTTCAGACTGAACTAGATAAACTATAATCAACGCAGAAAATATGCTGGTGGACGAAAATACCAGCAAATATGGATCTCGCTTGTCTATTATGGTTGTTCCGAGTTCTCCGCAGTCGGTACCGATTACTACGGCCCATAGTCCGATGCCGACAATGAAAAAAAAGATAAAAGCTTCAACGAAACTCACACTGCTGCTAAATCTGAGTGTTCTGAATAGGAGTGAGATCACAAGTCCAGTAAAAACAAGCATGATGACTTCATCATCTCCGCCTGATGAAAGGAGTTCACTGCATTTGAACAAACTTCCACTCGACATGGCATAGAAACCGTCAGAAAAAATTGCAAAAAGGATCGCTGAAGTTATCTGCATTACAAGTAGAGAAACTAATATGGCTGATAGTGATCTATTAATCATATTGATGCCTATATCCTTATATAGGAAAGCCCAGTCCGGGCAGTAAATCGTCCAAGAATCCAGATTGATACTAATAAATCCGTCCAGAGTAGCTTTCGCGGAAGGCTGGTTCAAGGATAGCGCTAACTAAAGTTCTCGCGAAACTGTGTCATATCCTATGTATTCCATAGCATGGTTTTAACCCCCGCGCCGGACTGATGACTGGCACAGGTGATTGATGGTTACTCTGAATGCTGTGGCTGATTGAATCAGGAACTCATCGAGTTGCCTCGACGGCACGCGCGACCGCGTTGGGGTCTGTCCGTCCTGTGTCGCGCAAGGCGAAACAGGCCAATCCATCAGTATTTGTGCTCAACGCGGGTGCAATCATCACCTACGCGGGGTCTGATGATACCTTTCGCGTTATTTCGTATGTAGTCTAACTATTTTCTCTGGATGTGTTTCAGCAGCTGTCGAATTTAGGGTTAAAGCAATGTACGCGATGTTTGCGGTCACAATTACAAGCGCGATTGGAATCGTAATTTCATTTTTGGGTGAGAGAGCGAAATATATAAGTACATAAGCACTCGAGAGCGCACAAATCACTAAGAACTTTGACTTAAAGGTGCAGCTGAAAAAAACCGAAAGTGTTCCTAGTACACAAACAAAAAAAATGTATCCCGTCGCCAGAGTACCAAGAAGAAATGCGACTACGCTTCCAAAAATCATGGTCCTCATCTCAAGGAATGTTGTATTGGTAATAAGCGGCCAAGATGCTAAAAGTGTTGAAGTCATCGCCAATTCAAGGAGGTACTTTTTTAAAATGAATAATGCTGTTTTTCTCATTTTATCGAGCCTTCAACTTTCTACGCAAGAGTCATGTAATTTGGCTGCTCATCACAAGTCGATGGTCTGGATTAATAAATCTCAAATATGTGTGCGGAGATAAGTTCGCGGCTATGCGTAATTAAGTCTCATACTTTCGTCCCCAAGTTGCAGTTTCATATACGCGCCGTTCAGTGCGTGGGCACTGGCCGAGTGGTGTCAGTAGCAGCGAGTTGCGCAATAATAAATTTATCCCATATTTTTGAAGCGTCTTCTTGCCTTCAAGGCAGCGCGTCGCGCCCAGAGTGTTGTGCTTTTCTTCAAGGTTAACCGCTATTCTTGCGCCAAAGGTTTCTTAAGCTCGGAGCTGCGCAACTATATCGTTAACCACGCCGCTACCGCCTTCCTCGAGACCAATACACCATAAAGGGTCGCCAGATCTCCATAACCAAAAAATCGATCGTTTAGGTCGCAAGGCGTGTGTGGTCCAATGGCAACATTATTTTCCCTTTATGGCCGCAGCTTTGAAGCTTCAATGCTGCACATTTTCTAAGAACAAGCAAGATGTGCTGACCGAGCATCTCGACTGACGTTCGACTCCGAAAGGCTACCATGCAGCACATGTTCTTTTGTGGATTGCTGGCTTTCGGCCGGGCTTGTCGCAGCGTCGGCCACAGTTTGCTGCTTCGCAGCGTCCGCAACCTGCGCATATTCAGTCAGCGAGCTGAACTCCCCACCAATTCAAACAAGACCCCGCGATATGCCGTACCAGCCCCCGGCTCACCTCAGGTGCACAATTGTGCCCATTTCGACTCACGACACAGGGGCGGTTGATATGGCATATTCGGGCCTCAGCGACCCGCTGCTGCTTTTTGACACTGTGAATCTGTGAACCGGGCCGGGCGCTGCGCTTCGGTCGAGGCGTCCGGCGCTTCTCGGGCAGAAAGCACCCGGCCCGTTGTTTACCTGCACGCCCGCGCCTGCTCCCTCAGCACCGCATAATCCGCCATCCATTGCACAATGACCGCACCGTCCGGCAGCGCCGCGACCTCATCGGCCACGCGCGCCTGCTCGGCCCGGGGATATTCCACCACCGGCGTACAGGCGCCGTGCAGACCATCAGAACCCACCGCGGCGCAACCGCTCAAGCAGCTCATCACGGCTGCGAGGACGGCGGGCGGCCGCGTCCAGCATTTGTCGTTGAATTGCATGGCTACGCTCCAGAGTTTCCAGCCGCTCGGCGGCGCGCCCTGCGCGCTCGCCAGATCGACGAAGATTGAGAATGAACAAAATAACCGCGAGCGCGACCAGGCCGAGGGCTGCTGCCTGCCGCGCCCACGGCCGGGCCATGAGCCCGGCCAGCAAGCTGCCCCACATCAGCGCAGCCCCTTGCGCCAGTCATCGACCCGCGCCCAGACGGCGACGGCAATCCCGGTCAGCGCCAGCGCGATGAACACCCAGCGCAGGGTGTCGAGATAGGGCACCAGCGGCAGGACTGCGCCCTGCGCCTCAGCCAGCACCTCTTGTGCCACCTCGACGCCGGCCGCCCCGACGGTCGCGACACCTGCCGCCCCTGTGCCACGCAGCGTTCGGCTTTGGGCGAGGGCCTCGCGGGCGGGCGGCGCTTCCGTGGCAAAGGCTGTCGCCCGGGCCGGGAAGGGCTCGCCCCAGCTTCGCGCTGGCCCGAGATCGATATGGATGAACCCTGAGCGGGGATAGGTGCCAAAGCCCAGAAACCCCACCGCGCGCGCGGCCTCGGCAAACTGCAACGGATCATGGTTGGTCATCGCGATGTCAAATGCCGTGCCATCCATGTGTTTCGAGCGCGGCGCGCCTTTGACTGCGGTGTTATGCGCGGGCGAGCGATAGGCGGAGCGGATGATCAGCGGCTTGCCGAGCCGGTCGCGCAAGGCCTGCAGCTTGTCGAGCGCCCCGGGGTGCAGCTTGATCTGGCCGCTGCCGCGGCAGGCGATCTCGGCGGGAGAGAAGTTGGGCCAGCGCCAGAGGTGTTTCGGCACATCGCGGTAATGGCGGAAGGTGCGGATGGGATCGGGCATGAGGGGGCTCCTCTGGAGGGTTGGACATGCGGAATTGGCTGCCGCCCGTGGGGCAGCAGGGGCTGGGAATGGTTGCAGGGTTGGATCGGCGGTGCGGCGATGGGACTCGGCACTGATCAAGGTCGGTGTAAGCGACGCATGCCCAATGCGAGTATCACCCGCCGGAGCCGAACACCCTGAGCTTGAGGGCGATGCCCGCAAGAAGGGCCAAGATGACGCCGGTGGTGATGAGATGCACGGTGGTCTGCACGGCGGTGCGGCGCACGAAGCGAAGGGATGCCAGCAGACCGCGCAGATCGCGGACATCCATCGCGGCCTCGCTGCCATCGAGGCCGACATCCGCGAGCGCGCGTTTCGCGCCTTCTTCGGCGGCGCGCGCCAGCAGCTCCTCGAACTCGGCATCCGGCATGCGGACATGGCCCTGTCCGGAACGATGCGGGCTCATGATGATACGATTCCAATCTCAGTGGGCAGGCTCAGGCCGGTCCACGGGCTGTCATCGACCGGGTTGAGCGGCCAGCTGGAATAGACCGGCTGGGGGGCGAGCAGCGATACGGCTGTAGCGGGGGCGTCGTGGTTCACCCCGCCCATGCGCAGGAACCCTGCCGTGGCCTGCGGTCCCGCGCTGCCGCCCTGTGCGATCTGCTTGAGATGCAGCCCGGCGATGGCCGAGGGGATGGCGGGACCCGAAGGTCCGGTGAGCGTGAACGACATGCGCTGCCCGGCCACGGGGCTGGCGACCCGGGTGGCAATGTCACCATCGCGCAGCGCCTCAATGCTGTCGGTCATCTCGTCGAACGTGGCCACAGTGTAGGGAACCCGGCGCACGAACCGCCGCCCGATGGTCGGGACGCCGTCCAGCGCCGCGATATGGGCATAATACCAGGTGTTGTTGGCGGAAATGCCGTGCAGCGCGGTATTGGCAAAGACCACTTGCCGTGGCTTGCCCTCGCCGCCGGTGTTGGCCGCTGTAGCCGTGGACTGCAGCACGCCCTCGACATAAAACTCGAGCGTGATGTCGGCGCCGACCGCCACCCGCACGTCGATCCATTGGGGCTGTCCGGAGGGAGCACTGTAGCTGAGACCGTGGTGCGCGCCAACTCATAGGGCGGAGAACGGACCTTCGCTGCGCCCGCAAACTAAAACGGGGAAGCCGAACAAAGCGGCCGCTCGGGGCCGCCACACAATATTTTCCGGGGTGCATCTGCAGCGAAGGTCGGCAGTGAGCCCCGTCTGCCGGATTTCTACAATGCAGCCAATGTCGGTAAACACGGCAGAGGCAAAAACGTTCAGCAACCACTTGGGTTTTGAACGGAGTTTTTGGAAGCATTAACCGAGGACGTTTGCGGGCGTGCCAAAAACGAGGGTTTTAGAACGCAACTGGGACATTCAATCGGCTTTGTTTACGGCAGCAGCTTTCAAAAGACCTTCAAGGTGGGCTGGATTAGCTTGGGGCCAGCTAGATTCACACACTTGACCACTATAAAAATGAACAAATTCATCAATGAAGGGAAGCAGAATCTGGCCAAAAGAACCTTCCGATTTGTGAAGAAAACTTCGTTCCGCTGCATGCGAATGCTCAAGTTCCCTCTCCAGCCTAAACGAGAAGACATGTGAGTTCTTAGCAAAGGTAATAACATAATAATGTGGTTCCAAGCCCAGAGTTATCTCCTGTTTCTCTCCCGTTGAGAGAAGGTTCGTCAGGCCGATAACTGACTCATCTATAAAATCCGCCGGAACATCAGATATTGAATCATGTAGAAAGAACGCCGTATCTCTAATCCTTAAATCGACCCAGCCATGCTCTGGTGTTCCAAGTGTTACTTCCATTGTGTTTGCTTACTCGAAATGAAGATAGAAGTAATCAAATTTCCAGCTTCGTGCCGCCGTCCTTGTTAGATATTTAGGCGATTCAGTCAGACATGGCAACATCAGCCGTGAGCGCTCCCAAAACCACCGCTTGTTGAACGTTCCACCGAAGCGGACCTTGGAGCGCATTGAACCAAGGTCGGCAAGGTCCCGCAGTGCCGCCACTCGCCTTCCGATCTCGCGTTGATTTCGTGTGCAGCCGCAGCGAAAGTCGGCAGTGAGCGGTGGTCATTCGCCGTCCGCCCGAAGCTACATCTTCGGAATGTGCAATGGGTATGAGGATGAGGATGAGTTAATGATCAAAATACGTCAGACTTTGATCCTGCCAACACAACTTGGATTCTTGTCATTTGAGGCACAGGTGACTGGGGCTTCCCTTGTGGACGATGACATATCGCTGCAAGGTATAGCATTCGCTCCGAAGCTCCCTGCAGGGATGACCACATCGACATGCACGGCGGTGCTGCTTCAGGTTCGGCAGGGCAAGGAGCTACAAAGCCTCCGATTGCATGCGGAACTCGCTACAGAAGCCGTAGCGAGTGCATGCACAGGTGAGTATCTTGATGCGCAAGAATGGAGCGACGGAGAAAGCCTCGTCGTCATCGGAACAGAGGACAGTCAGGCATTGGATATTCGCTATCCCTGCATGGGCTTCGCAGACATCCTTAGCGTCGATTTCGGACCCCAATCAATGACGCTTAAGATCGACCGGCTTCCCTCATCACCCGCCGCGTCCTTCCACTTCATTGTTGCTGAAAATCCAGACCCTGAGCCCGTCGAACCCTCAGCTTGGTTCGCAGTAGATCAGTCGCACAAAGAACTGCTTCGGTTGACATAACGAACGTCCGCTCCGTCCCGCTCTGCCGCCACTCGCCTTCTGATTTCGCGTGCAGCCGCAGCGAAAGTCGGCAGTGAGCCCTTTCTGCTTGTTGAAGCGATATCGCCAGAGTTAGATTTGTGCTGTTCATTTGAGGCGTAAACTGGAGTGCCCCCACTGAAGTGGTCCACCAACTGGGATAGTATTATCCCATTTCAGGAGGACCAGAGATGGCAGGAAAGCGAGACAACCCCGAAGAGATCGTGCTGAAGCTGCGGCAGGTTGAAGTGCTGCAAGGGCAAGGACGTTCGATTGCTGATGCCGTTCGACAGATCGGCGTGACACAACCGACCTATTATCGATGGCGCAAAGAGTATGGTGGCATGAGTCGAGATCAGCTCAAACGGCTGAAGGAGCTGGAGACTGAGAATACCCGGCTTAGGCGTGCCGTGTCGGATCTGACGCTGGACAAGGTGATCCTGACCGAGGCTGCACGGGGAAACTTTTAAGCCCTTCCCGCCGCCGTCGATGTATCGACCATGTGCGGCAGACTCTCAGCTTATCAGAGCGCCGGGTTTGTCGCACATTGGGTCAGCATCGCTCGACACAGCGCAAGGTGCCTCTCGGCCTGCCGGACGAAGAACGGCTGACCGATGACATCATCGCACTGACAGAAGAGTTCGGACGCTATGGATATCGCATGATTACCGGAATGCTGAACAACAGCGGCTGGCATGTAAATCACAAGCGCGTCGAACGGATCTGGCGGCGGGAGGGGCTGAAAGTCCCGCAAAAACAACCCAAGAAGGGTCGGCTCTGGCTGAACGATGGTCGTGTGTTCGGCTGCGACCGGAGCGTCCGAACCATGTCTGGTCCTATGACTTCGTCCAGGATCGAACCCATGACGGGCGGATCTTCCGCACGCTCAACATCATCGACGAGTTCACGAAGGAGGCTCTGGTGATCCGTGTCAAACGCAAGCTCAATTCCGTCGACGTGGTCGACGCCTTGACTGACCTGTTCATCCTGCGCGGTCCGCCGGAATACATAAGGTCAGACAATGGCGCAGAATTCATCGCCAAGAAGGTGCGCGCCTGGATCGGCGCGGTGGGTGCCAAAACTGCCTTCATTGCGCCTGGATCGTCATGGGAAAACGGCTACTGCGAGAGCTTCAACGCCCGATTTCGGGACGAGTTGCTGAACGGCGAGGTCTTCTCATCGCTGCGCGAGGCCCAAATCCTGATCGAGCGATGGCGTCGCCATTACAACACCGTCAGACCACACAGCGCTCTGGGATACCGTCCACCAGCGCCCAAAAGCATCGTCCCAATAGACCAAAGGCCAACCATGCACTAACATTCAAACTGGACCACTCGTTGGGGGCAGACCAGTCTGGACCTGGGACATAACCTGGATGCCGGGGCCCGCTCTTGGCATTTTTTTCTACCTCTATCTGATAGTGGATATCTTCAGCCGCAAGATCGTCGGCTGGGAAGTTCATGAGCGAGAGAGTGCAGACCTGGCAGCCGTCCTCATCCGGCAAGCGGTCATGGCAGAGGGATGCATAGCGCGCCCACTGGTTCTGTACGCTGACAACGGTAGCCCCATGAAGGGCGCCACGATGAAGACCACTATGGAAAAACTCGGCATCATCGCGTCCTACAGCCGGCCGCGCGTCAGCAATGACAACCCGTTCTCGGAGGCGCTGTTTCGAACCTGCAAATATCGCCCGGACTGGCCGACCAAGGGTTTTGCCACCAAAGATGACGCTCAAGCTTGGGTGAAATCCTTCACCGGTTGGTATAACGAAGAGCACCTACACAGCGCCATCCGCTTCGTCACCCCGGCCGCGCGCCACGCTGGCCATGATCGTGCAACGCTCGCCAATCGTGCCAGTCTCTATGCAAATGCTCGGTCACAAAACCCAGAACGCTGGTCAGGCAAAACCCGCAACTGGCAACCTGCCGGAGCCGTCTGGCTCAACCCAGAAACCGAAATCAGCGCCCCTGAAATCAGAGACGCCGCATGAAATCGGCGGACAACTACTTTGACAAACACCGGACAAAAGGCGGCATGAACACGAAGTTGCATGCCGTCACCGACACGGTTGGACGGCCGATCCGGTTCTTCATGACCGCAGGCCAGGTCCGCGATTACACTGGGGCCAGAGCCCTCGTGAAGAGCCTGCCAGCCGCCGATTGGTTATTGGGTGACCGAGGGTATCCGCGCGTGATTGTGCAGATAGCCGGTGTCGACCAGTTCAGTCGCCCATGCATCAAAGCACTCAAGCCCGGTCTGCCCATCCATCGCGCGCTCCACATCGCGGCGCAGGCGGCGGTCGCGGTGAAGGGCGGCAAGGTCGGTTTCCAAGCCTGCCATATAGCTGGCCCAGACCTGCGGGCGGCGCTTCAGCCAGCCTTTGAAATAGCCGCGCCAGATGACCTCTTGCACGAACTTCTCGGCACCCTTGGGGCCATGTGCGGCAATAGCCGCCGCTACGGCATCTTGTTCCAGCACAAGTCTGCGCCGGATATAGGGTGACAAGACCGATACCGCCTTGTGCGCGCCGGGGCCGTGGTCGGTGTTGCGGCCACCCGCATAGCGACGGCCCATACGGGGGATGAACGCCTGCAATATTGCATCGCCAGCAGCGCAGGTGGGAATCCAGTCTGTCATCAGGGTCATTCCGAAGAGGGATCGCGGCAATAGGTTTCGACCATCGGGCGCAGGGCGACACGTGCGCGCAACTTGGTGGCCATCAGATACATTCCGCCGATCTTGCGATGCAGAAACAGCGTGGCGGCTGGGGGCACATGGGCCAGCTCGCGGTCGTTGCCGATGGCCAGACCCATATCGCGCAGGGTTTCCAAAAGCTCGCTGCTGCCGAAATCAAACGGATCATCCTGCCGGACCGGGCCCATGGCTGTGACAAACATGGATTGGATCAGTGCCTGATGATGCTGGGCGGTGCTTTCACCAAAGTATCCAATGCGCAGCATGGCGTCGCGCGTGGCGGTATCACCACCGTCCAGCGCCACGCGGGCCAGCGCGCGAAAATCGGCGGCCAGGGCGGGGACAATGGGCTGCACCGCGCCAAAATCCAAAAGGACGATACGGTTCGTTTTGGGATCAAAGCGGTAGTTGGCAAGGTTCGGGTCGGTCTGCATGGCGCCGAACACGAACAACTCGCGTAGGACCAGATCAATCAGTGCCGTGGCCACCCGGTCGCGCTGGGCTTGCGGCGCGTCCACCAAACTGTCCAGCGGCGCGCTTTCCATATAGCGCATGGCGAGCACTTGCGGTGTGCACAATGCATCATGCAGGGTCGGCAACGCGAAGATGTCCGACCCCTCCAGCAGTGTGCCGAAGCGTGCCAGATGCTGCGCCTCGGCCAGATAATCCGCCTCGGCGTGCAACTGGCGCTTGGCTTCGGTCAGAAGCGGCGACAGGTCCATGGCGCGCGGGAGCAGGCCCGGCAGGCGCAACAAGGTGGCAACGTTGTCGACATCGCTGTCGATACTTGAGCGGACACCGGGGTATTGCACCTTGACCGCAAGCTCTGTCCCGTCGGGCAGGGTGGCCCGGTGTACCTGCCCGATGGAGGCTGCAGCAAACGGGCGCACATCGAACCGGGCAAAACGGCTGTACCAGCCTGTGCCCCATTCTGCGTTCAGGACGGTTTGCAACTGTTTGGGTGGCATGTGGCGCGCATCATCGCGCATGCGTGACAGGATTGTGGTCAGCTCCCCCGGCAGCACGATCCCGGTATCCATGGACAGCATCTGCCCCAGCTTCAGCGCGGCCCCGCGCAGATGCGATAGCCCGTCCGTCAGCCGCAGAGTGTTGGCAGGCGTCAGCAGCAATTGCGCCAAGTCCGGCCGCTTGCCCCCCGCCAGTGCACGCAATCCCCCTGTAGCCACGCCGCCCGCGATGCCTGTGGCCATGCCGCCAAAGTGCCACAGCCGCGCTGCACGCCCAGTGGGTACGGCCGCGCCGTTGCGGTCATTGTGATGGGGCAAGGCGGTCTCCTGCATCAGTTGGCAATGTGGGCGGATTGCTTGCGCAACCGACGCAGGTGCCAGTGGTAGATCACCGGGGCCAGGACATAGTCGTAGGCGGAGCTGGCAATGTCCCTGATCCCCGGCAAGCCAACGATCCGGCCGAGCAAGCGATAGCGCGGCATCTGCGCCCAAAGTACCAAAAACGCCGGAATGCCCGATGTTAGCACCCCGTCATGCAACACATACAGCCGACGCGCGGCCGTATCAGGGTCCAGTCCCCACTGCTCCCGCGCATCCGTATTCAGATCATCAAACCGTATCGTCAGGCCCGCCTTGCCCGCATAGCGCGCGTAACGCCCAATCTCAAAATTACAGACTGGGCAGTTGCCGTTGTAGAGAACGGATGTTCTGGTGCTGTTTTTCATATTCGTTAGTTAGGCCTGCCACGAGTGAAGTCCAACCGATGGCCCCGGCGCTGTGACTTCCCATGCGTCCGGGCTAACCTTCCTCGCTAGCAGCGTGAATAGCCTTGCGCGGCGTTGCGGCCCCGTTGACCAGATCCATGTGGACCGAAGAAGCCCATGGCTACGCAGATCTTTAATAGGATAATTTTTTTTACTTAGTATTCAGTTGATTACAGTAGCGCGCAGAGCGATTCTGATTGCACGAAACGGATGCAACTCACCCACGGAGAGCCCACCATGACCACCCGCCGCGCCGCCGACAATGCCAAAGCCCTCGACGCCTTCATGACCACCAAGGTCCAGATTGACGCGATGCTGGCGCGCTTGATGGCCCTGAGCGACGACCATTTCAACACCCACCCCGACGAGATCCACTGGGGCGACGTTGGCACCCTGAACCATTACGCCAGCCTGCTGCGCCAGATCACCGACAGCGCGTTCAAGGAGGGCGAGCATGCCGCTTGATCCCGCCCAGCGCCACCAGATCGAACAGGACGCGATCACTGCCGCGTGGGAGGCCGAGCGCCTCGCCGCTTGCGACGACGCCATGGCCCTCTTGCACGAGATCGCCGATCTGGACCGCGACGACGATGGAGACGTGATCATCGGCACCGATGCCGACGGCCACAACGACCTGATGTCGCACATCGCTGCCTTTCTTACCAAGCACGAGCAATAGAGGAACCCGCAATGGCGACGAGGACTATCACCACCTGCTCCGCCGCGCCGAGTGGGAGGTGGTCCTGCCCGAACTGGTGTTTGAAGCAGAGCCGCAGGCTGTCATGGCGGATCAGAACGGCAACTGAATTCCATGATCAGGGGTGGCTTTGGCCAATCCATCACGGATCGAAAGGGTGGCTTCCGCAGCCTGGATTCCGGCCGAGGTGGATTCCACAAAGTGGATTCCCTGGATTCCGCAAAAGAATCCAGCGCACCACGATCGTGATTCAGTAAGATATTGATACTGAATGATATAGAATCACGACTTGCCCGCGCTGGATTCCAAGTGGATTCCCCCGTGAAAATGCCTCTCGCTAGCGAAACGCCGCGCTCAGCCCCCCGTATACGCTCGGGGCCGGGGAGGAACCATGCCGGGAGGGGCGTGATCTGCCCTAAGCGCCCGGACCGCCCATTGCGCAGGGTTCAGGAAAGCGGCCATTCGGTTCCGGCGCAGCGTAGTAAGGCCGCAGTTCTGTTCATCGCTCATCGCGGCGTCGACGCAAAGGCATGTCACCAGTCGATTAGAAGTGCAAGCCGCCGCGCGCAGCTGCGCCAACGTCACATACCCTGCAAACGGTTGATAGCAAATTCATTTAAAATGAGCGCTGCGCGCACGTAGCCTCACCCCAAATACTCTGCGTGTCAGAGTCCGTTATGTTAATTCGCGGTGCCGAAGTGGAGAGCGTTCTGATCAATCATGAAATCTGTGGCGATCCTGTATGATGCAGCACCCAAAGCGCGCGCGACAGTTCCGAAATGACCTGAACTAAGATCGGGATGCATAACGCCCTGCAAGTCCAGTCTGGACAGCTCACCATCAATCTCGCGCAACAATCGACTCCGACAGTCTGCGGGCATTGCGCCATCTATAACAACGGCCTCAAAATCAATCACCGAGAGTGAAGATATGATCGCATGGGCGAGACTTCTTGCTGCACGTGAGATCCATTGTGAGAGGGCTGGCTCAAGAGCTGTCCATACGAACTCTTCGTCGTAAATTGAAAAGGGATCCTGACCCTGGCCAGATATAAGCTTTTCAAGCACCACAAGTGATGCATGATCCACAAGTCTGTGCCCACCAGGCTCATCAGGCACGCGCAACGGACCGAAACCGCCCGAATTCCCCCGTCGCCCAACATAGACCCTGCCATTCAGGACAATTCCGCCCCCAATCAGGGTGCCAATGAAGAAGTAAATTACATCTTGTTTAAGAGTGTGGGGCCCAAAGACCAGCTCAGCGCGACAGGCCGCAGTGCCATCGTTTTCGATCGAGACCGGAACGGGCAGGATCTTGTGCAATGCCGAGGCCACATCGAAATCGCGCCAAGCTTCCATCTCTGCCTTGGGCGCATCAAAATCGTCTGTCCACTGCCAAATATCGGAAGGCACCGCCACCCCTAGCGCGTCGATATCGGTGCGCCGGAGATGCGCAGTCCGCAGAAGGGGCCGGACTTCGTCTCTGAAAAACGCGAGCATTCGGGCAGGAGTCGGATGACTGTGTTGGCTGGTCTTGCGTGCCAATATCTTCCCGGTGAAGTCAATCACAACCAGATCAAAGCTCCGCCGCCCAATCTTTAAGCCGACATAATGTCTTGCAGATGGATTAAGCCGCAGCGGTGTGGAGGGCTGACCAATCTTCCCTCGAATCGGCTCGTCGCGTAGCAGTAGTTTTTCATCTTCCAACGCACGGAAGATCATTGATATCGCGTTTGGTGAGAGTCCAGTTGCGCGTGTTGCCTCTGCCTTTGTCAACTGAC
This sequence comes from Roseicitreum antarcticum, assembly GCF_014681765.1. Lineage (GTDB taxonomy): Bacteria > Pseudomonadota > Alphaproteobacteria > Rhodobacterales > Rhodobacteraceae > Roseicitreum > Roseicitreum antarcticum. The sequence goes on along the minus strand of NZ_CP061498.1, from coordinate 1,923,313 downwards.
CATATTGGCGAATTAGGTTCAGGATCAACCGCTCGTTGAACCCTCGCACGCGCACCTGATTTGACCCTTTCACAGGTGTCAGGCGAAGTCTTTCCTCTTTGTCATCCAATGCCTTATCCTGAACTGATATGTAGCGCACCAATGCCTGCTTCAGCATGCTCACGTCCGATTATGATATGAGTGTCTGCAGTCATGAGCAAGAGAAGGGGGGCAGCAATTTAGAAATTCATAGTAAAGTTATTATTGACAGAGTTGCCTCGATACTTCTACAAAACCGGAAGGTCAGATGTGGAGGAAAGCGGTGCTGACCAGCATGATGGAGGAGAAGCTGGCTATCTGAATGATGCGCTTCTTACTTTTGAATGAAGTTACCGATTTTGAGATGGCTAAACGCCAGAGGGAGTAAACATAATGAAGATCATGACAGCAGGGCTTGCCGGGCTCGCTATTTCGGCAGCGGCGGCTGGATCCGCAGCTGCGGCCGGCAGTGTGTGCCTTATTACAAAAGATGCGACCAATCCGTTCTTCGTAAAAATGGCTGAGGGGGCCTTTGCTAAATCGGCAGAGCTTGGGGTCGAACTTCGCTCGTTTGCTGGCCGTTTCGACGGCGATCATGAAACGCAGGTTGCCGCAATCGAGACGTGTATTGCATCTGATGTCGATGGAATACTTCTTGTGGCCTCTGACACTGCAGCAATCACAAGTTCGGTCCAGATGGCGCGCGACGCAGGTTTGCTGGTGATTGCGCTTGATACGCCGCTTGATCCGATTGGCGCGGCAGACATGACCTTTGCCACAGATAATTTCCAAGCTGGTGTGCTGATCGGGGAATGGGCGGCGCGCACCATGGGTGACACCTCTGATGCCCGCATTGGTCTTCTGAACATCAATGTCAGCCAGCCCACTGTCGGTGTCTTGCGCAATCAGGGTTTCCTGACTGGTTTCGGCGTCGATATCGGTGATCCGAACCGTTGGGGTGATGAAGATGATCCCCGTATTGTTGGCCATGAGCTGTCAAACGGCAACGCAGAGGGTGGGCGCGAAGGCATGGAAAACCTGCTGGCGATCGCCCCGACCATCAACCTTGTCTACACCATCAATGAACCCGCAGCTGCAGGAGCCTATGAGGCACTTCGCTCATTTGGGCGGCAGGATGATGTGATGATCGTCTCGGTCGACGGGGGGTGCCCTGGGGTTGAAGACGTTGCGGCAGGTGTGATCGGAGCGACTGCACAGCAATATCCGTTGCAGATGGCGGCGCTCGGGGTGGAGGCCGTTGCCGATTACGCAGCAACAGGTGAACTGCCTGCGCCGACAGAAGGCAAGGACTTCTTTGACACTGGCGTTGGCCTTGTGACGGATGCGCCGGTCGAGGGCATGGAGCAGCTTTCGGTCGAGGAAGGTTTGGCTATTTGCTGGGGTTAAACCAGAACTGAGATCACGCTATTGGGGCGCAGTGTCGCGTGGCATTATGTTCTGCGCGGTGACGCTGCGCCCCATTTCTTCATGACCGCATTATTGCTGATCGAAGGGTGCCCCAGATGCAGGATACATCAGAAAAAAAAGAAGCCGCGCCTTCCACTCCAGAGGCTGTAGCGTCGTTCGTTGGTGGCCGAACCGGCCTGATTGCAAAGGTTACGAATACAATCTACAATATGCCCGCGATAGTGCCTCTATTTGTGCTGACACTGGCGGTGGCCATTTTTGGTATTTTGCTTGGCGATAGCTTCCTCTCGCCCTTTGCTCTGACATTAATCCTGCAACAAGTCGCAATCATAGGGATCGTTGCGATGGCACAATCGCTCGTCATCCTGACGGCAGGGATTGATCTGTCCGTAGGTGCTGTGATGATCCTATCCTCGGTGGTGATGGGGAAGTTCAGCGTCGACCTCGGACTGCCGCAGGAAGTCGCTGTTGCTTGCGGATTGCTGTGTGGCCTGATCTGTGGATTGATCAGTGGCTTCCTTGTGGCGGTGGTCAAGCTGCCGCCGTTCATCGTCACTCTTGGCATGTGGCAGATCGTTCTGGCGACAGTGTTTCTCTATTCCGGCAGCGAAGTCATTCGCAGTCAGACCATCGCGGCTGAAGCCCCCTTGTTACAATTCTTTGGCAAGACCATCTCGATTGCAGGTGCCAATTTTACCTATGGCGTAATCTTCCTGCTTCTACTGGTTGCGGGCCTGACCTATGTGCTTGGTCAGACGGCGTGGGGACGTCACGTCTATGCTGTTGGTGACGACCCTGGTGCTGCGGAACTCGCGGGTGTCAATGTGCGCAAGACGTTGATTTCGGTTTATGCGCTGGCAGGGCTTATTTGTGCCTTCGCAGGCTGGGTCCTGATAGGCCGGATTGGGTCAATATCTCCTCAGTCTGGACAGTTCGCCAATATCGAATCAATCACGGCAGTTGTTATTGGCGGGATCTCGCTTTTTGGCGGCCGCGGATCGGTTGCAGGCACCTTGTTCGGCGCTTTGATCGTGGGTGTGTTCACACTTGGGCTCCGTCTTTTAGGGCTGGATGTGCAATGGACCTATCTGCTCATCGGCGCCTTGATCATCCTTGCCGTCGGCGTGGATCAACGCATCAGAAAGGCAAGCGTATGACATTGCAAACAATTTTGTCTGCCCGTGGTTTGGTCAAGCGCTATGGACGCGTCACTGCGCTGGATCGCTGCGACTTCGATCTGTATCCGGGTGAAGTTTTGGCTGTCATTGGCGATAATGGCGCAGGTAAATCTTCGATGATTAAGGCACTTTCAGGCGCTATTCAGCCTGATGATGGAGAGATCAGCGTTGAGGGAAAACCAGTTCGGTTTTCTTCGCCCATTGCTGCACGGGAGTATGGAATAGAGACTGTTTATCAAACACTTGCTCTGTCACCTGCCCTGTCAATTGCGGACAACATGTTCATGGGACGGGAAATAACAAAATCTGGTGTGATGGGCCGAGTGTTCAGGCAACTCGACAAAACAAAGATGCGACAGTTGGCTAGGGAAAAGCTCTCAGAGCTGGGCCTCATGACCATCCAGAGCATTGATCAGTCTGTTGAGACTCTGTCCGGCGGGCAGCGTCAAGGCGTCGCCGTGGCACGGGCTGCCGCATTCGGGTCACGCGTGATCATTATGGACGAACCGACAGCGGCGTTGGGTGTCAAGGAAAGTCAAAAAGTACTGGACCTGATCCAGACCGTGAAGGCGCAGGGGATGCCGATCATCCTGATCAGCCACAACATGCCCCATGTCTTTGAAGTCGCTGATCGTATTCATATTCATAGGCTGGGGAGGCGGCTTTGTGTGGTCGATCCGGGCGATTGCAAGATGTCTGACGCTGTTGCTCTGATGACCGGAGCAATGAGCGCAGATGAGATAAAGCAATCGGCCTGAGTATGCCTGACCTCAATACAGATATTACTGCGGTGCTGAAACTTGTGGCGCATACTCCTTTTCGGGATGGCCAGCGCAAAATGATTGGAATCGCGGGACCGCCTGGATCAGGAAAATCGACGCTTGCGGCTCAGGTTGTTGCGCGCTTGAATTCCCAAAAGCCTGGACAAGCAGTCTTGTTGCCAATGGATGGCTTTCATCTGGATAATGAAGCGTTAGATCGCACTGGCCTGCGTGCGCTAAAGGGCGCTCCACAGACGTTCGATGCGCATGGCTTCGTCACGAAGGTCGCCGAGCTTTCCGCAAGTGGCGCGCCAAACAGTTTTCCACTGTTTGACAGAGATGCCGACAGCACCGTTCAAGACGCCGGGATCGCGGATGCGGATGTCTCAGTGATTGTGGTTGAAGGCAACTACTTGCTACTTGAGCATGCCCCATGGGCTGACCTGCGGTCCCTCTTCAACGCAACCGTCATGTTGATGCCCTCGCTTGCCACCCTCGAACGGCGTCTGCTTGCGCGCTGGATGTCGCATGGCATGTCGCCGGAAGCGGCATTCCAGAAAACTAATGGAAATGACCTCAGCAATGCGCGGTATGTGCTTGAGAACAGCGCTCCTGCAGACCTTTTATTGACGCCTGATCAGGTCGCATCGGACTGATCAGGCACTGAACTTTGGATGGAGACACCATGAAAATCTTTGCTGATACTGCTGATATTGCCGCAGTCGAACGCCTTGCGCAGTCTGGTCTGATTGATGGGGTGACAACAAACCCCACATTGATCGCCAGAACTGGTCGGCCGATTGCTACTGTGATCAAGGAAATCGCTGGTTTGGTTGATGGACCTGTCTCTGCCGAGGTGGCGGGGACAGAGTTTGACAAGATGATGTGCGAAGCCGATATCCTGCGCAAGCTCGCATCGAATATTTGCGTCAAGCTTCCTCTTACGCTCGAGGGGTTGCGCGCCTGTCAGAGGCTATCCTCAGAAGGGTGTGAGACAAACGTCACCTTGTGCTTCACCGCAAATCAAGCCTTGCTTGCGGCCAAGGCGGGCGCGACTTACATCTCGTCCTTTGTTGGCCGCCTTGATGATATCGGCCTGGATGGCATAGACGTCTTGCGCGATATACGTCTAATTTATGGCAATTATTCTGGATTGAACACTCAAATCCTCGCTGCCTCCCTGCGAACGCCAAATCATGTGTTGGCAGCGGCGCGCGTTGGCGCTGATGCAGCCACAATGCCCCCTGATGTGATTGATAAACTTGCCGGTCATCCGTTGACAACAAGTGGGTTGGAAATGTTCATGCAAGACTGGGCTGCGACAGGGCAAAGCATTCTACCGCGATAGGGTTCATTCGCGCCGACTGTTGCTAAGTCGAACTATGCCTTTCGGTTTGAAAAGGACCTTGAGAGCGGGCATGGCGCGACACGGCACCTGGCGTGCCATAGAGGCTTGGCTTGGGACGTTCAGTCACTTCTGTGCGGTCTCGAAATCTAACTTTGAAAAAGGCGCTTTTGCGCTCAACCGCTGATCGAGGACGCCACGGCGACCGAGCGCTTTCGCAAATTGCTGCGGGGGCAATGCTTCACCCTCATGGTCGGCGACCCACCCTTTTTGTCGATATCATCGGCCTCCGGCCCAAGGCCTCGCCCTTGGCATCAATTCCGATACCTCGACGTCCCGCAACATCCCGCCTGCCATCAGCCCGTTGCCCGCAGGATTGTAGCGACCCGTTCCGGGATGCAGGCTCATGGGTGTGGGCCAGGATGAAGATGCGCAGCCGCTGGTGCGGCGCGGCGACCTCTGCCGCAGAGAACAGACCCGCCGCAGGCGTGTAGCCCATGCCCCAAAGCTCTCGCAGGACGGCTTCAAGGCCGAGGGTGACGTGACCGGCGACGTTTTCGAGCAAGACCCATTCTGGGCGGCATTCTTCGATGACCCGGGCGACCTCTGGCCAGAGGTGGCGGGGATCGTCGGCGCCGCCGCGTTTACCAGCGGCACTGAAGGGTTGGCAGGGATATCCGGCCAGCACGATGTCGAAGGCACCTCTGAAGAACCGCGCATCGAAGGTTCGCAGATCGTCCCAGATTGGCGCTGGGGCGAAATACCCTGCTCGCTGGGCGGCGATGAGGACGGCCCGGGGCCCAGTCTGTAACTGCCGGACGTAATCTCCCCAAAATCGCCGTTTGAAAATTCCCCGATACGCGAGCGGCGATGCCGATTTCCGGACTTCATATATCCGGAAATTGGCGGCGCCGCGGGAAGCTGGCCTGATGCCCATAGCAGAGCAATGGGGGCAAACAGGTGCAGGGACTGAGGGAGATCATCATGATCCATGATTTGAAGAAACAAGGGCTGAGCGTGACTTCGATTGCGCGGAAGGTCGGGTGCGACCGCAAGACCGTGCGGAAGTATCTTGAGCTTGGTTTGGAGGGGCCGACGTATGGCCCGCGCCAGCCACGCGATCGGCTGCTTGACCCGTTTGAGGGGTATCTGCGTGAACGTGTCCTTACCTTTCCCGGCCTTTCCGGCGCGCGTCTGCTGAGGGAGATCAGGGAGCTGGGCTACGCTGGCGGCTACACGGCGGTGACCGATCTTCTCCGGGAGGTGCGTCCGCCGGCACGCACACAGTTCGAGCGCCGGTTCGAGACGCCGCCGGGCCGACAGGCGCAGGTCGACTTCGCTGAGTTTGCGGTTGAGTTCACCGACGAGCCCGGTGTCACGCGCAAAGTATGGCTGTTCTCGCTGAACCTGGGACACAGCCGCTGGCTCTGGGGCAGCTTTGTCGCGAGCCAGAACCTGCAGTCGGTGATGCGCTGCCACATTGCCGCCTTTGCAGCCATGGACGGTGTGCCGGAGGAAATCCTCTACGACCGGAAGAAGACTGCAGTAATTGGCGAAGACGAGGCCGGTGTGATCACCTACAATGCCTCTCTTGTGGCGTTGCTGAACCATTACGGCGCGGTGCCGCGGGCCTGTCGGCCGTATCGGGCCAAAACGAAGGGAAAGGTCGAACGTCCTTTCCGCTACATCCGTCAGGATTTTTTCCTGGCCCGGACCTTCAGGAACCTTGCTGATCTGAATGCCCAGTTCGACAGCTGGCGGACAGGCGTTGCCAACCCGCGGGTCCATGCGACAACAAGGCGGATCGTGAACGAAGCCTTCGATGAAGAGCGGCCGTGCCTGAAGATACTGCCGCATATCCCTTACAGTGCTGTGCTGACAATCGAGCGCCGGGTCAGCCACGAAGGCATGGTCTCGGTCGACGGGAATTACTACAGCGTTCCGGATACGACCCGCAAACGTGTGGTCGAGGTTCAGAACCACACTGACGAGGTCCGCATCTTCGAGCAGGGTGTGATGATCGCCCGGCACCCGGTTCTGGAGGGCAAGAACGAGAGTGTCCGATCTTCTGTGTAACTGGGATCTGGTCCATGCTTCCTGAGAGGAGCAAGGACGATGACGATTTCCAAGGAACTGCTGGACGAACTTCTGAAGGGCTGCGAGCGGCCTGAAGATTTGCTTGGCAATAACGGCTTGATGAAAGAGCTGAAGATCAAGCTGATGGAGCGGATGCTGGGCGCCGAACTGACCGCGCACCTGGGCTATGAGGACGGCAAGGAGGCGCCGCCCGATCAGGTTAACCGCCGCAACGGCTCATCCGCCAAGAGACTAAAAGGCCAAGACGGCGAACTGCCGATTGCCGTGCCGCGTGACCGGGACGGCAGCTTCGAGCCTGAACTGGTGAAGAAGGGCCAGACCCGGATCGATGGGATGGACGACAAGATCATCGGGCTCTACGCCGCCGGTCTGACGGTGCGTGATATCCGCGCCCATCTCGAGGACGTCTATGGCCTTCAGGTCTCGCCTGACCTGATCAGCCGCGTCACCGACGCCGTGCTGGACGAGGTCCGGGAATGGCAGTCCCGGGCGCTGGACCGAATGTATCCCATCGTCATTTTCGACGCGCTCCGGGTGAAGATCCGCGATGCTGATAGCCGCATGGTGAAGAACAAGGCCGTGTATGTTGCCCTGGGCGTCTCACGGGACGGTGTTCGCGAGGTTCTGGGCCTGTGGATTGCCGAGAACGAAGGGGCCAAATTCTGGCTGTCGGTGATGAACGAACTCAAGAACCGGGGTGTCCAGGATATCCTGATTGCCGTCGTGGATGGCCTCAAAGGCTTCCCGGAAGCGATCACCGCCGCCTTTCCCGATGCCACAGTCCAGACGTGCATCGTTCATCTGGTGCGCCATTCCCTGAATTTCTGCGCCTGGAAGGATCGCAAGGCAGTCGCCGCCGATCTGCGCCTGATTTACGGCGCTCCAACCGCCGATCAGGCTGCCGCCGAACTGGATGCTTTCGAGGAAAAATGGGCCGAGAAATACGCCTCCATCGCTCCGGCATGGCGGCGGGCATGGCAGGAGGTGATCCCGTTCTTTGCCTTCGATCCGGCGATCCGCAAGATCATCTACACCACGAACGCCATCGAAAGCCTGAACCGTGTGATCCGCAAATCGATCAAGACCCGTGGTTCGTTCCCGACCGAGGAGGCTGCGACCAAGCTGATCTATCTGGCGATCCGCAATTTCGAGAAAGGTGGGCGGAATGTCCGGGAATGGTTTGCGGCCCGAAACCAATTCGCTATCATGTTCGACGAACGCTTCAACGCGTGACTGTATCTGAAACCCGCATGGACCGGGCCAGATACACAGAGTTCATGACACTCCCGCAAGAACCAGCGCCGTGTCGATCCTGCGCATCGCAAGGCGCCACCGGTCCGGCGACCCGTCTCTCAAACGACTGGTGTCCCACTCAGATCTCTGACCTTCTACGATGCCGTGGGGCGACGTCTCGCGGCCGAGGGAGCGCGATCATGACCGCGTATCTCGACAGAATCCAGGATGCACTGGTCGGGTTGAAAATGCCGCGCGCGCTGGAGGCGCTGGATCATATTGTTCAGCGGCTCGAAAGGGGTGAGGTCACGGCCATCGAGGCGATCGACGCGCTGTTGAGCGAGGAATATGCGACCCGCGAGACCCGACGGATCGATATCGCTTTGCGCACATCGAAGCTGTTGCCGTCAAAACGCTCGAGAGCTTCGACTTCAGCTTCCAGCCGTCTCTCGACCGTGAGCGTATTGCAGCACTGGCACAGCTCGACTTCGTCCGGCGCGCCGAGGTCGTTCACTTTCTCGGGCCACCGGGCACCGGGAAAAGTCATCTGGCCACCGCACTTGGCGTTGCGGCGGTGAAGGCCGGCCGTCAGGTCTACCGTGCTTCACTGGCCGAGTTGATCGATGCTCTAACCAAAGCTGAACGCCAAGGCGAGCTCGCCGAAAAGATCCGCTTCTACACGCGCTCTTCACTGCTGATCGTCGACGAAATCGGGTATTTGCCGATCAGCCGTGGCGGCGCCAATCTGTTCTTCCAACTCGTCAATGCCCGCTACGAAAAGGGTGCGATGATCTTAACCTCAAACCGTAGCTTTGCCGAATGGGGCGAAGTCTTTGGCGATCCCGTCGTCGCCACCGCGCTCCTCGACCGGCTCCTGCACCACGCTGTCGTCGTCCAGATCGAAGGGGCCAGCTACAGGCTACGCAGCCACGCGGACCTTGTCCCTGACCATGTCCGCGCAAACGCCCGCATTACACCACCACCAAAGCGGCGCGGTCGCCCACCAAAGAACGAGGCCGCCAATCCGTAAACCCGGCTGATTACCGGACCCGCCAGAGTGGGGAATTTTACTTCGGCACTTTTGGGGAAAGTTCAAACGGCGTTGACACCAGTCCTCCCACTCGACGAAGCATCGGGTGTGGTAACCGGGTTCGGCGAGCATGAGGCCCAGATCAAGGCCTCCGCCGCCTGCGCAGAGGGACAATCCGTGCCGGGGACGTGACACCATGCCATTCACCACACTCCCCGCGATCGCAGGCGCTCTGGGGTGACCAGCCCACGGGCCAAAATCGCATCACGAATGCTGTTGCTGATCGTGTTCGCGGGCAGAAACCGTTCTGAATTCACCAGATTGGCGTAGTACGCCGCCTTCTCGTCCGCGCTGGACGTGGGGCCGTCTGTGCGCTTTTGGCCTCGAGCATTTCCTTTGCCACTTGCCGCGAATTTCTGTGCAATCGTTGCCGTGGTCTGCTTCAGGCTCTGGTCGAAGCGCGCGACATCACCGGCGTAGATTTGCGCTGGGGCTTTGACGCCACCTTCCGCGTGTCGATTCCCCTCCCAGATGGCACCGCCCTTGATCCCGAGCGCCTGCGGTTCGAGGCGCTGGCTGAGGCGTTCGGCCTGTCGCCTTTCGACTATGGTCGCCAGTTCACCACCGGGCGCGAGCGGTTCCGCATCACCGGCATCGACCCCCGCAGGCCGAAATATCCTGTTTCGGCCGAGCGCATCCCCGATGGGCAAGGGTTCAAATTCACCGCCGAACAGGTGGCCTTATTGCTGCAAAAGGGGATGAAGGATGTGACGCCGCAGGGGTAAGGATAACGCACCCGGCCCTGACCGGCCTTTGGGCGACTGGCCAGATTCTGCGTTGCAGCTTCACCGAACCCGCCTTTCGACACGTTGTGCAGCATTTTAGTTGGCTGGAGGGAAGGACTGCGGACTTTGCTGCCATTCGATCGACCGACCCCACGGTCCGCTATGCGCCCCTAGCAACCACCGCGAAACACACCTCGGGCAGATCACGCGGTCTCAGCGTTCAAGCCAAGGATCACGCACAATGAACGTGTGACGGCCTAGCAACGCTTGGCGACGACAAGAATTGTGGGGTGCCCCGGGTATCCAAAAAGATCGACCTACTCCACGATTTCGATCAGGGTGCCCTCTGGTGAGCGCACCACCGCTTCATAATAGCCATCACCGGTTCGGCGCGGCTCAGATACGAGCAGCCCGTCAAGGCGAAACCTGTTTGCAATAGCATCTACTTGGATTTTGCTGCCAACGGACAACGCAACGTGCGCCCAGCCGCTGGTCTCTCCGGGGTGCGGTGTGACCCAAGGCCCCTCCATGATTTCTATCCGCGCCTCTATGCCGGGGATCTGGACGAAGCGGGATGCGAAGCCGGGCCTGTTACGGCTGTCGTAACGGTCACCAATTTGTGCATCGAAATAGCTTTGCCAGAATGCAGCAGCGGCCTCCAAATCCTGTGTCCAAAGGGCCAAATGCGCCAGCTTCATCTTCGTTCTGCCTCATCAGAGTAACATGTTGACCGGATCAGAGGATCACATAATGCAGTTTCTTGCAATGTATTGCAGGATTGTGCATGTCACTCAATGTTCCAGATACAAGACAGGCAGAGCTTCAGATTTTGGTATGTCTTAGGCAATGTTTGCGGTTACAACTTGGAGTTATCCACAGGCTGTAGTGTTAAATATGTGTTAGAAACTGTGTTAAGCAAAAAAGCAGCCTGTAACAAATTGATTTAGTTAATTTTTTTTACGTGCCCGTGTGTGAAAGTACGATACAGCGTGTGTGAAAGTACGAAAGAACGTGGGTAAAAGTACGATAGGCTCTTTAGTGTGTGTGAAAGTACGAATTGCAGTGACTTTTAGCATATCTGGCCATATCGTGTGTGAAAGTACGAAAGGTTTTCACTTTGGCTGATGAGAGCGCGATCAACCGCCCCCCGTCAAGAAGCGCCCACATGTAGCGAGCGAGGGATGTGCGGAACGGGCGCGCAAGCTCCGGGTCTAACGGTGCTGGTAGATGGTGCTCTTCAAGGATTCCTCGCACACGAATGATGGTCCCGTCCGTTGTAGGGAACACATCCGGTGGTCTGCCCCCAACGAGTGGTCCAGTTTGAATGTTAGTGCATGGTTGGCCTTTGGTCTATTGGGACGATGCTTTTGGGCGCTGGTGGACGGTATCCCAGAGCGCTGTGTGGTCTGACGGTGTTGTAATGGCGACGCCATCGCTCGATCAGGATTTGGGCCTCGCGCAGCGATGAGAAGACCTCGCCGTTCAGCAACTCGTCCCGAAATCGGGCGTTGAAGCTCTCGCAGTAGCCGTTTTCCCATGGCGATCCAGGCGCAATGAAGGCAGTTTTGGCACCCACCGCGCCGATCCAGGCGCGCACCTTCTTGGCGATGAATTCTGCGCCATTGTCTGACCTTATGTATTCCGGCGGACCGCGCAGGATGAACAGGTCAGTCAAGGCGTCGACCACGTCGACGGAATTGAGCTTGCGTTTGACACGGATCACCAGAGCCTCCTTCGTGAACTCGTCGATGATGTTGAGCGTGCGGAAGATCCGCCCGTCATGGGTTCGATCCTGGACGAAGTCATAGGACCAGACATGGTTCGGACGCTCCGGTCGCAGCCGAACACACGACCCATCGTTCAGCCAGAGCCGACCCTTCTTGGGTTGTTTTTGCGGGACTTTCAGCCCCTCCCGCCGCCAGATCCGTTCGACGCGCTTGTGATTTACATGCCAGCCGCTGTTGTTCAGCATTCCGGTAATCATGCGATATCCATAGCGTCCGAACTCTTCTGTCAGTGCGATGATGTCATCGGTCAGCCGTTCTTCGTCCGGCAGGCCGAGAGGCACCTTGCGCTGTGTCGAGCGATGCTGACCCAATGTGCGACAAACCCGGCGCTCTGATAAGCTGAGAGTCTGCCGCACATGGTCGATACATCGACGGCGGCGGGAAGGGCTTAAAAGTTTCCCCGTGCAGCCTCGGTCAGGATCACCTTGTCCAGCGTCAGATCCGACACGGCACGCCTAAGCCGGGTATTCTCAGTCTCCAGCTCCTTCAGCCGTTTGAGCTGATCTCGACTCATGCCACCATACTCTTTGCGCCATCGATAATAGGTCGGTTGTGTCACGCCGATCTGTCGAACGGCATCAGCAATCGAACGTCCTTGCCCTTGCAGCACTTCAACCTGCCGCAGCTTCAGCACGATCTCTTCGGGGTTGTCTCGCTTTCCTGCCATCTCTGGTCCTCCTGAAATGGGATAATACTATCCCAGTTGGTGGACCACTTCAGTGGGGGCACTCCAGTTCTGGACACAGAGGCCACAAAGAAAATACAGAAGATCAGTACCGCTTCCTTGGTCGATACATATGGCCATACCTTTAAACCGATTTCCAAGCTAAAGACGCAGTTCGCGAACCTTCCCACGGAATATAAATATGCTTTGGCCGCTCTGGTCGGGGAATACGACACGCGCGGGCAGCAAGGATATCAGCTTACAGGTGAGTTCTTCGACTGGTTCGAAGATCACTTCGCCGAGCGTTACACTATAGAAGGGCCGCGCGGGGCAGGGCGTGATGTTGAGCTATCAACGATTTACCCCGATTTTAAAGGCTCCTATCCATGTGATTTTGTGGTTCGACGTAACAGCGATCAGGAGGTCTTGGCGGTAGGGTTTGCACGCTATGACTCGACGCGCGGCGGCGCACAATCGGATGACCGAACTGGCGGTAACGCCAATAAAGTCGAGAAGGCCAAAGCCTTCGACCAAGTGACTCCAACACGCCTCAAGCTGATCTTCCTGTCAGATGGGCCAGGACTCACACACGGCGATACTTGGGAAGAAGCCTGCGCGCTTGACGGCCAGTGGGACGGGCGCGTGCGCGTCGTCACCCTAAAATTGGCCGAAGCGCGCATCACACCGGACTGGCTGGAAGGCTAAACTTCAGAAATATCTTGAATTTCCTGCGGATAGGCATCGAAGAGTTGGCTATCGACCACAAAGCCGCAAGCCTGTTCTTCTTGCCGGTTTGCCGAGGGAAGAGGTGGGCTCTCAGCCTTCTTTTCGTGCTTGTTCACGTAGTCGCCCATCCGCTCCAAACCATGCCTCATACGGCGTATGGTGGCTTTAGCCGCGCTGAAAGAAGCGTCTATGCCTAGATAGCGCCGCTTGAGGTCTCGCGCAGCATGAAGCGTTGTCCCCGATCCGCAGAACGGGTCAACTACGAGATCGCCCTCATCCGAGCTGGCACCGACGATCATCTTGACCATCGCAAGGTTCTTCTCGGTCGGGTATCCGGTGATCTTGATGCTTTGGTGATGAGCATCGCGGTACTGGTCCCAATAGTCGGTCAGCGCTGTTTTTTTGTCAGAGGACCAATAGACTTTGCGGCGAGGATTACCATTGCGAGACCAGTGGATATCGCCCTGTCGGTCTAACTCCTCAAGCTTGTCGGGCACATACTGCCAGTGCTTCCCAGGAGGCGGCATCATCCCGCGCCACTGCTTGCCGGTTTCACCGTTGCGTGTGCCCGGCGCATGAACAGGAACGAGTTTGTAGCGCCGCCCAATGTTATCGAACTTCGGATACTCTCTCTCGATCCAATCCTGCTCAGGATCGATGCCTGGTTTGTTCCATTTGTAAGATTTAGTCTTGGAATAAAAAAGAATGTAATCATTTATGTTTGCATACTGTTTACTGGTGAAATTTTTGCTGCTGCACTTCCGTCGTGTAATGAGATTGCGGAAGTTATCGGAGCCGAAAACTTCATCCATCACGACCTTCAAATGTCCAAGCATCTGATGGCCGATATGAACATAAATTGAACCATCATCGGCCATGGTCTCGCGCATAAGGATCAAGCGCCGCCGCATAAACTCGATATATGCGGCAGGCCCCATGCTGTCCTTGTAAGCGTGTTCGAGGTCACGCGAGTGGAAGTCAAAGCCCGTGCCATAGGGAGGATCGAGATAGTATAGGTTAACTTTCGTGCCTTCGCGGATAAGCTCATTGAGAACGAAGAAGTTATCATCGAGGATAAAAGAATTTTCTGGAATACTACTAATATTTTTGGCACTTTCGCCATTCATTATCAGGAATTGGCGCGGCGTTGACTTGATGATATCAGAACGCTCTGCCTTGTTAGGATAGCTGAGAACGACCTCCGCATCACCTGGAGGCAAGGGGGTCGATTCCCGATAGAAATCCAGAACGGAAATCGAGTCCTCTGAGTGCTGCTCGCGCTTGGTGGGAGTGTCATGAACTCTGTGTATCTGGCCCGGTCCATGCGGGTTTCAGATACAGTCACGCGTTGAAGCGTTCGTCGAACATGATAGCGAATTGGTTTCGGGCCGCAAACCATTCCCGGACATTCCGCCCACCTTTCTCGAAATTGCGGATCGCCAGATAGATCAGCTTGGTCGCAGCCTCCTCGGTCGGGAACGAACCACGGGTCTTGATCGATTTGCGGATCACACGGTTCAGGCTTTCGATGGCGTTCGTGGTGTAGATGATCTTGCGGATCGCCGGATCGAAGGCAAAGAACGGGATCACCTCCTGCCATGCCCGCCATGCCGGAGCGATGGAGGCGTATTTCTCGGCCCATTTTTCCTCGAAAGCATCCAGTTCGGCGGCAGCCTGATCGGCGGTTGGAGCGCCGTAAATCAGGCGCAGATCGGCGGCGACTGCCTTGCGATCCTTCCAGGCGCAGAAATTCAGGGAATGGCGCACCAGATGAACGATGCACGTCTGGACTGTGGCATCGGGAAAGGCGGCGGTGATCGCTTCCGGGAAGCCTTTGAGGCCATCCACGACGGCAATCAGGATATCCTGGACACCCCGGTTCTTGAGTTCGTTCATCACCGACAGCCAGAATTTGGCCCTTCGTTCTCGGCAATCCACAGGCCCAGAACCTCGCGAACACCGTCCCGTGAGACGCCAGGGCAACATACACGGCCTTGTTCTTCACCATGCGGCTATCAGCATCGCGGATCTTCACCCGGAGCGCGTCGAAAATGACGATGGGATACATTCGGTCCAGCGCCCGGGACTGCCATTCCCGGACCTCGTCCAGCACGGCGTCGGTGACGCGGCTGATCAGGTCAGGCGAGACCTGAAGGCCATAGACGTCCTCGAGATGGGCGCGGATATCACGCACCGTCAGACCGGCGGCGTAGAGCCCGATGATCTTGTCGTCCATCCCATCGATCCGGGTCTGGCCCTTCTTCACCAGTTCAGGCTCGAAGCTGCCGTCCCGGTCACGCGGCACGGCAATCGGCAGTTCGCCGTCTTGGCCTTTTAGTCTCTTGGCGGATGAGCCGTTGCGGCGGTTAACCTGATCGGGCGGCGCCTCCTTGCCGTCCTCATAGCCCAGGTGCGCGGTCAGTTCGGCGCCCAGCATCCGCTCCATCAGCTTGATCTTCAGCTCTTTCATCAAGCCGTTATTGCCAAGCAAATCTTCAGGCCGCTCGCAGCCCTTCAGAAGTTCGTCCAGCAGTTCCTTGGAAATCGTCATCGTCCTTGCTCCTCTCAGGAAGCATGGACCAGATCCCAGTTACACAGAAGATCGGACACTCTCCGCTTGGTGATGCCTGTTGCCATGTAGGTCTCCTAATTTTGGTAACCAGAGTAGAACATATAAAGAATATAGTCCATAAAAATGTTATTTTTTGGAAAAATTTATACGTAGGGTTAGCGAAGCTTAGTAGGTATCCATATCTATGTGCGCCTTACAGTCTTCACACTCACGCAAAAGAGCCGCGCAATCTCGGTTAGGCGTCGACCTTCTTCATCGCGCATACGGCGCACCTCGTCACGTTGAGCGGCTGAGAGGGCAGGGGGGCGGCCTCCCACCCGACCGCGCTTCCTTGCGGCCTCCAGTCCCTCCTTGGTGCGCTCTGAAATCCTTTCCCGCTCGAACTGCGCAATAGATGCGAAGACGTGGAAGATCAGGCGACCTGCGGGCGTGGTGGTGTTGATGTCCTCGGCCAGTGAGCGAAACCCGCCGCCGCGCTCCTTGATGGTTTCCACGATATCAAGAAGGTCTCGCAACGACCGTGCAAGGCGGTCGTACTTCGTGACGACGATCACGTCGCCTTGACGAAGCTGATCAAGGAGCTGGTTGAGCTGCGGCCGCTTTCTGGTCGAGCCGCTGATCTTATCCGAGAAAATGCGCTCCGCGCCTGCCGCTGTCAGGGCGTCGGTCTGAGCATCTAGGAGCTGATCGTCTGTTGAGACGCGGGCATAACCAAAAATCATGTTTCATGGTGACACAAACGTCCCAAAACTCAAAAGGTTTTGTCATGAGGGTTTTGGCCCGCTCAAGCCGTTGGTTTCACGTAGGGAAGGGGCAGAGGGACAAAAACGACCGTTTTTGGCCGGTCTGCTCTGTCTATGGGTATCCGTCCGAAGTAGTAGGTATAGTTTCTGCTGGCCTCTGAAACAGCCTCGACAAAATCAACTGCCTACTGGCAACATGAACTATGGATATGAAAGCGAAAACAGATCAGCAAATTCAGAATCTGATCGACAATCACCGCCGAGCCGGAAAGCTCGAAGCTCCACTGGCAGTGGCGGCCATAGAAGAACAGACCAGACGGAATACATCATTCGACTTCAAAGCAGGGATTGAATTTTTGCTTCAGGCAGCACGCGAAGGGCGTGCAGTCAACTACCGACAGCTTGCCGAAGCAGGTGGTGTACTTAAGCCTGGTGACACTTGGCAGCAACACATGACTCGGAAGATACCGCTGTCTCAGATTGTCGACTATGCCTACACCCATAATATGCCTGCTATCACCGCGCTGGTTGAGACAACGCAGGGCGTAACAGATAGTATCCTCGCCGGATTCCAGAAGGGTCTGAATGATACGGGGATCCGCGTTCCGGCCGGAATGACAATCGAAGACTTCTACCGTTCGGAACGGCAACGTACTTTCGAATGGGCCGTGACAAAGTGAAGAAACTGGCACACCAGCAAGCACGTGAGCTCGGCGAAGCTTTGGCCTTAGCGAAGCTGAATAGCCTTGGTTATGCAGCCTACGCCAGTCCAGCTGGTGCCCTAGGGCATGACCTTATGGTAGTGGTCGACCATGGCACCTTGTCCATCGAAGGTAACCGGCCGATTGTTACCGCGGTGGTTTTGCCCTGATGCGGGCGATGAGTTCCTTGTCATGGACGAAGTCGTCGAGGAATTCATGCCAGCTGTCGGTGGTTCTGCGGGCATCCCTGAGCATGTCGGTCAGCTCCTCGACGCCGTAGTCTGACAGTGCGGTGATGGTCTCTTCCGGACCGGTATAAACGCTGATGATTGAGCCGTAGGTCAGGTTGTCGTCATTCCAGACGATGGCTTCGAGAAGCTCCAGGTCTTCGCCGATCATTTTGGCGACGTAGTCGAGGGTGCAGATGTGGGTGATGGCAGCCATCAGGCGGCCTCGGCGTTTGCGACGGCGAATGGCGACCAATTCCACGGCAGTAGTTCATCGAGGCGATTGATCTTGTGGTCGTGGATGCGGTTGAGGATGTCAGTGAGATACGCTTGGGGATCGAGGCCGTTCATCTTGGCTGTTTCGATCACCGTCATTGCCCGCGCGAGGGTCTCCGCGCCGGTGTCTGCCCCGGCGAATAGCCAATTTTTTTTCCGATTCCAATCGGTCTGAGCGCGCGCTCTGCCGGATTGTTGTCGATGGCGACCCGGCCATCTTCAAGGAACAGGCTGAATGCGGCGCGGCGGCTGATCCCATAGCGGAAGGCTTTGGCCAGATCGCCCTTGCCGGGGATCAGGGCAAGCTGGCTCTCCGACCATGCGAAGAAGGCCTCGACCTTTGGGACGCTGTATCTCTGGCGGGCAGCAAGGCGGGTGTCCGCAGAACGACCAGAGATTTCGCGTTCGATGTCGTAAAGCCCGCCGATCCGATCCAGCGCCTCGCGGGCAATGGCAGATTTGGTCTTGCTCCATTCGTCATGGAAGTCGCGGCGCAGATGCGCCCAGCATGCCGCTTCGCGCAGGCGGGGCGGGCTGTCACGTTCCGGTTCATAGAGCTTGGCATACCCCTTGTAGCCGTCGGCTTGCAGAATGCCGCGGGTATTGGCCAGATGGCGCTGGACGTGTTCTTCCTTCCAATCCGGCGCGAAGGTGTAGACCGCGCCAGGGGAGACGCGCCTGCCCAAGGCCGCTGATCGCGCACATAGGCCCATATCCGGCCCTTCCTCACCCTTGCCCAGCCCTTGGTCGCGCAAGGATCTATCCAGAACACGGATTGGGGTGTCGTCGGCGTGAAGCACGTCACTGGCCATGATATCGGCCTCGATCCTCTCGATGCGGCTGCAAAACCTTCATCGCGCGCCCGCACCAGTCGACCAGCGTGCTGTCCGGGATATCGGCTCCCATGCGGGCAAAGATTTCGGCCTGGCGATAGAGGGGGAGATGGTCATCGTATTTCGAGATCAGAACGTAGGCCAGCAGCGCGGCGCTCGCCATGCTGCCGGGGATAGGGCGGCTGGGAGCGGGTTCCTGCACCATCTTCTCACACCGGCGGCAGGACTTCTTCAGGCGTGCGATCTGCAAGACCCTGAGCTGTGCCGCGACCAGGTCGAGCATGTCGCTGACATCCTCGCCGACAAGACGCAGGTCGCCGCCGCAGTCCGGGCAGCAGGTGCCGGGGTCAAGCTCTCGACGCTCGCGCGGCGTGGTATCCGACACGCGGGGACGACGGCGGGGCTTGTGAGCATCAGTATCGTTACTGGTGGATGCGGTCGCATCAGCATCCTCGTCCGTGGAGGCAGTCTCGCTTTCAGCGGCTGCGATCAGCAGGTCTTCCAGCGCCAGTTCAAGCTGTTCGATCTCGCGCTCGACCTTCTCTGAGGATTTGCCAAAAGCCTGCTTCTTCAGTTTTGCGATACGCAACCGCAGGGTCTGGATCAGCTGGTCATGGGCCCGGATTGTCGCCGACATCCGCGCATTCTCTGCCTGCAAGGCAGCGATCATCGCCTTCAAAAGCGCGGGGTCTTCGGGCAGGATTGCGGCATTGCTCGACATGCCGCTGATTACCACGAGGCAGTATAATAGGCCATAAAAACAAGGCATTTCAGCCGGATAAAATTACCCGACCCGCGCCGGTGGCGCACCCCAATCCGGCCGCCGCCAGTCGATCCCTTCCCACAACATAGCCAATTGCGCGGAGGTCAGACGCGCGGAACCGGAGGCCGTGTTCGGCCAGGGAAAGCGCCCGCGCTGGAGCACCTTGTAATAGAGGCAAAACCCTGGCCATCCCAATAAAGGAGCTTCAGCCGGTCACCCTTGCGTCCCCGAAACGCGAACACCGCACCGCCCGTCGGCTTCTGGCGCAGCACATCCTGCGCCAGTGCTGCCAAGCCCGCGATCCCCTTGCGCATGTCAGTCACACCGCAAGCCAGATACAGCGAACGCCAGTGCCCGGCCCGATCATGCTCCATCCACGCGCGGATCAGCCGTGTGAGATCCCTGTCGCCGATGCCGCTCTCGAACCGCAGCATGCGCCCTTGGCCAGACGAAGCTCGATCCAGGAAACCGGTGGTGGGGCCGAAGCGACTGGCACCTCGGACAGGCGTCACGCCGACCGGCAAAAAGTGCCCCTGCATCCGGGGACCAGAGGCCCTTCCGCTTCAGTTCGCTACGCCACGCGTAGATCTGCTGACGGGTCACCTCATGGCGCTGAGCAACCTGCGTCACCGACGCGCCGCCCACACAAACCGCGCTCACAATCGCCAACTTACCCGCGTCATCCCAACGGCGACGCCGCTCGACCCCCAGAATTTCGCCCCGCATGACCCCTCCGCGCATAAGACACGTCGCTACCGACGTCGTTATGCACGTGTCTTAGGCGATCAGGCTGCCATGTGGCAGGCGGTGACAATCGGGCGGTTACCATCGAAGTGAAAACCCGGCAACACATCAACAGTGAATCTGAAATCAGCCGTTGGCCAGTTTTGATGAAGACGAAGGGGGATGCCGACCTGTTCCTATTTGTAGCTCTTAATATCACCACCATGTCGCCTAACACCAAGCGAACGTACCGAGCTGGAAGCAGCGGCTGCGGATGTTGGGAAGTCTCTGACTGAGTACGCCCGGACCCGCGTTATGCGCGGCGGGTTGCTGGACCACATCGCCACCCCCAAGCAGATGGGAAGAGACATCGACCAGCAAGCCGTCGCGGCACTGAACCGGGCGGGTGTTGCGATGGTTCAAGTGGCGGAGAAGCTGAGTGCCTCGCGGGTGTCTGTTCCCGAAAATCTGGACGACATCATTTTCGAAGTGCGCGATGCAATTAAGATCCTGACAGTGCGCCGCCGATGATCCTGAATTTGTCTAAGCCTGGCTATTCGTTCATGCGCCCAGCAATGCGCCACGCGGATGGGGTCGCCGCCCTTGCGGGAGGGACGCGTCAGGCGGTTGTAGCCCTGGTAGCCATCGAGTTGCACGATACCATCGAAGCCGCGCAGGAACGTCTCGGCGTTCTGTCCGCCGCGATCGGGCGCGTAGAAGAAGACGACCCCCGGCGGATCGGCGCCGCCCCAGCCTCGATCATCCCGGGCCAGCGCCCAGAGATAGCCTGTCTTGGTTCGGCCGCGCCCCGGATCGAGGACCGGCGCCGTGGTTTCGTCCATGAACAGCTTGGTCGACCCCTTCAGGTGCTCGGCCAGCCGGTCGACGACGGGTCTCAGATGGAAGGCCACCACGCCGATCCAGTCGGCCAGGGTGCTGCGATGGATGGTACGGCGCGCGCCAGCAGAGACAGCCTCTTCGATCAGAGCGATGGCGGTTTGGGGAGGATCAAGGTCAAATGGGGCGTCGCCGCCCGTGCCGGGATCATCGGATCCTGATGGATCAAAGCCCGGCTCGAAGCCCAGCAGATAGCGGGTGGGCCGCTGCTGGCCCGTCCGGCGGTCGGTCATCCGGATCCGCCGGATCAGGTGGCGGGCTTCGAGATCATCAAGATGGCGGTTCAGCGTGGCGCGCCCGATCTCACAATCATGCGCTAGCCGCTCCTGCGAGGGGAAACAGCCGTAATCCGGGTTGAACCGGTCGCAGAGATGCCAGAGCACGATCTTGGTGGTGGGCTTGAGCCCGCGCTGCTGGATGGCCCAGTTGGTGGCGGCGTGGCTCATGACGCTGCCCTCCGCGCTGGGCTGGGTGCGCGCAGTGCGGCGTTCCTGCTTCCTTTGATCGGTGGCTCGCTGGCAGAGGCAACCGGCAGGATCGAGGCGGCACTGATACCCGCCCTTATATTCATGATTGCGGCCTTCGCGGCACTTGGTCTCAACGCCAGGTATCCACGTTATGAATAGCTGATGCGCGGTTGTTGACGGCTCGGACTTGTCCCGAATTATTGAGTGCCATGTGAAAGCGTCTCGAACCCATGGATTCTAAATCTTGTCAGGAGGCCGTGCCAAGTATTCCCGACGCAACCGCCAGGCATTTTCGGCCCTTACGGATGAAGACCTCGCCGGACAGTAACACCTCGCGGGCGGCCCGGCGTTGGAGACCATAGAAATCGGTCAGCCCCTCGGCGTCAGCATCGTCGGTCCAGGCCAGCCAGAGTGCCTGCAACTCTTCCTTCTTGGTGGCATCGGTGATGGTCGACGAGGATTTGATGCCATCACCAACGACATTGCTGGCGAAGCTTTCCACGGCGTTTGCTGCATAGCCATTGTTACGCACCAGCCAGCGGGCGCGGGCGGTGATGGTGCCACCCGAGGCGGCAATCAGCGTGTTCACATGGGCGCGGCTGGCACGGAACCTGCCTCAATCTGCGGAAGCTGATTTTCGATGCTGTCGAGCAAAGCGCACCCGTGCTGTCCACCAGCAGGTTCAGCGGTCCGTCGGCGCGGCGATACGGGGGCTGCACCTTCAGGGTCTTTTGTCTGCGGCACAGTGTGGAGTAGTCCGGAACAGGCCACTCCAGCCCCGACAGGCGTAGCAGGCTCGCCACCATCCCGGCGGTCTGCCGCAGCGGCAACTTGAACAACACCTGAATCGACAAGCAGAACTGGATCGCCGCGTCTGAGAAGATCGGCTGGCGCCCAGGGCAGCCTTCATGCGGCACGTGTCAGGCTATATCCTTATCCAGCCAGATCAGCAACGACCCGCGATTGCGGAGCGAAGCGTTGTAGGCGGACCAGTGCGTCGTGCGGTAGCGGGCGGGCTCGGGCTTGCTCATGCCACCCGTCTAACCACCTGGATTCGTGATGTGAATCCTTTGCGGTCAGAGTTCTGCAACAACGCGCTTTGGATGACCGCGCTTGTCATATGGTCGGGGGCTACTTTGGGCCCCGGCCGACCCGGACTATGAACCGCCCCGCGGAACTTCGGTCCCGATAGCACGAGCCGTCATCGTCCCTCCTTCAACAATCAAGATGCCGCGCAAGATGACAGTTTCGGGCCAGCCAGTCACTTCGAACCCTTCGTAAGGGCTGTAATCCGCCGCATCGTGCAACTCAGCGTGCCGGATCGTCCTGCGTATCTGCGGATCCCAGATCGTGATGTCGGCATCCGCACCGATCGCGATGGTGCCTTTCCGCGGATACATGTCGTACGTGCGGGCGTGGTTCGTTGATGTCAGCGCCACGAAACGTGTCAAGTCGATCCGCCCCTTCATGACGCCCTCGGAAAAAAGGATGGGCAAGCGCGTTTCGATTCCAGGGATTCCGTTCGGGATGTGCCTGAAGCTGCGCAGCCCCGCCGGATTGCGTTTGCCCTGATCGTCCTCGTACCGGAACGGACAATGGTCAGATGAAAAGAGATCGAACAGACCGGTTTGAATGCCACGCCAGCAATTCTGCTGCTCCACCATGTCGCGCGGCGGCGGCGAGCATACAAACTTGGCCCCTTCCCAGTTGTCCCGTTCCAGGTCGTCGGCCTGAAGCACCAGATACTGCGGGCATGTTTCGGCTGTAATGTTGACCCCGCGTGCGCGTGCGCGTGCGATCTCGTCGATTGCGGCGCCGTTGGAGACGTGGACGATGACGATCGGGACGTCGACGACCTCGGCCAGCGTAAGGGCGCGGTGGGTGGCCTCCCGTTCGGCGGCCACGGGCCGGGTCGTCGCGTGGGCGCGCGGCGCAATATCGCCGGCTTCCGCCGCGCGGGCCGCGAGGAACGCGATGACATCCTCGTTCTCGCAATGAACCATGACTTTCGCGCCATGCCGTCGTGCTACTTCCATCGTGGCGAGGATCCCAGCATCGTCCAGGCGCATCGCCTCATATGTCATGAACACCTTTACTGACCGTTGCCCCTCCGCGATTAGTGCGGGCAGTTCCTGGCCGAGCACCTGCGGCGTCGGATCGGTGACGATCATGTGAAACCCGAAATCGACATGCGCACCCTTGGCCTTTTCGCGGTAATCACGGAATGTGGCGGCAAGCGACTGCCCGCGTTCTTGCAGGCAGAAAGGCATTACTGTCGTGTTGCCGCCGAAGGCCGCAGCCCGCGTGGCGCTGTCGAAATCGTCGGCCATCACGATGCCCGGCCCTGAGGGTTGAGCGATATGAACATGGCTGTCGATGCCACCAGGCAACACGTACCGTCCGGTCGCGTCGATCACCCGCGTCGCGTCGTCCATCTCGCCGCCGATCTGCACGATTCGGCCGTCGCGAATCCCGATATCGGCCTTGAAAACGTCCGCAGCAGTGGCGACCGTGCCATTGGCGATAATGAGGTCGTATCGCATTCGAGTTCCTTTCAGGCGTTGATCTGGTCGAGGTCGAGATCGCCTGCGTCGCGGCGCCGATAGGCAAGACCGATCGCGAGGGTCTGGACGAGGCTCATAACTGCGGTGAGCGAACGAAAGCCGTGCAACTCTGCGTCGTCCACAGTCAGTACTTCCGCCGCATCTTCAGTGATTGGGCTAACCGGTGAATCGGTTATGGCGATCACCTTGTGGCCGGCGGCGCGTGCGGCCGACGTGGCGTCCAGCGTGGTCTGCGCATAAGGAGGGAAGCTGATCGAAACTAGCAGATCATCTGGCCGCATGACGGCGACCTGGTCCGAAGCCTGGCTGCCTATGCCGGTGATCTGAATCGTCTGTATATCCGCCCGGCGCAACGCGTAGGATAAGTATGCGGCCACCGGAAACGATCGGTCGAGCCCAATGATGTGCACGGTTCGTGCTGCCATAATCCGGTCGATGGCGGCATTGAGCGGAAGCTCGCCGAACCGACCGCTCAGATGTGCGAGGGAGGCACTGTTGGCCCGGCAGAATGATCGCCCCACCGCGCTTATGTCGGCGGGGTCGTGAACGACCTCATCGCCCTGGCTGTGGGAAATCCTCTCGGAAAGCGACGCCGGATAGACCTCGTGCAGGGGCGCACGAAACAGCTTTTGCATGTCCGAAAAACCGTCAAACCCCATCGCCTTCGCCAGTCTGACAAAGATCGACGGCGTGAGCTTCGACTTGTGGGCCATGACTGACAGGGTCTCCAGCGCGACGATCCTCTGGTTGTCGAGCACCCAGGCCCCCGCTTCGAGCATCCGGTTCGTGAAAAGACGTCGTTCGGTCAGAAGGCGACCCCGAAACGCATCCACACTCTGCGGTTTGTCTGTTTCTTCTGGATCGATGCGAGTGTCAGACATCGGCGCGCGCTCCGGAACGTATGCAGTAAGTGACCATCTTTTGGACGTGCCTCCGTTTCAATGCGCAAGGCCCTAATACATAACCGCCCCGTCGCACTTCGTCAGCGCGTTATGGAAGAACTTTGCAGTCCCGGCAACTGCCACAATCGGGCCTTGGTCTGTCAACATGACGCGGTTCGCGACCTTGGTGCAGGTATCGTCATGAAACTTTTTTTCGCAGGCTTTCGAGCCGCTCGATAAGCCGGTCAATTTCATTGAACGTGTTGTAATGCACTGCTGACACCCGGATGACCCCGTCCGGGTCGCCCAGATCGAGCGCCTGCACCAGCCGCTTCGAATGAAAGTCGCCGAAACGGATACCGACGCCCGAAGGGTCCACCGCTTCAACGATCTCGCGCGAGGACTGCCCCTCAATCACAAAAGAAATCGTCGGCACCCTCGCGTCGCGGTCCGACGACGGGTCGCCGACGATCGTCACGTCGTCGCGGCGGCGCAGATAGGCCAGCATGCGTTCGCAGAGTGCCGCCTCGTGATCGGCGATCATGTTGAAAGCAACTTCAACGGCCTCGCGGCCTTTGGCGTTGATGCCGTGCGCAGCGGCGAGGCCTTCTAAGTATTCTATCACGCCGACACAGGAATAGGCGAGTTCGTAGTTTGGGTTGCCCGGTTCCAGTTTGTTGGGAACGCGATCCTCGCCATAGAAGTAGTGATTGAGGTTGCCGGCTTTGTGGCGCAGCAGATGATACTTGCCGTAAAGCGCCGCGTGGTGCGGCCCATATGTTTTGTAGACGGAAAAGCCGTAGAAATCGGCATCCAGCGCCTTGACGTCGATGGCCCTGTGTGGGGCATAGGCCACCCCGTCGACGCATATCATCGCGCCGTGGTCGTGAACCAGGTCTGCTACGGCACGCACGTCGTTGATGCTGCCGAAGATGTTCGAGCAATGGGTCATGGCCACCAGACGGGTTTTCGGCCCCAGAAGCGGCGCAAGGCTTTCCGGTCCCGGCCGGTGTTCTCCTATCGGAAGCTCCCATGTCTTCACGATGATACCGCGCTGTTCCAGACGCCGCCACGGGCCGATGTTCGCTTCGTGGTCAAAATTCGAGACGACGACCTCGTCGCCCGGCTCCCAGTGCTGCACCAGAGCTTGTGCGAGTTGATCGAACAGCTGGGTAGCCGTAGCGCCCATCACGACCTCTTCGGCGCGGTCGGCGTTCAGCAGCGTGGCAAGCGCCGCCCGTCCGTCAGCAACCTTCCGGGAGGCTGCGACCGACGTGCTGTAGGTCGCACCCAGTTGGACGTTTGCCGAGAACATGAACTCGCTGATCCTGTCAAACACCGGCCTGGCTATCTGAGACCCTCCGGCATTATCCAGAAACGCTACATCGTCGGTAAGGGCAGGGAACTGCTTACGGACGTATGCCAGATCGAGTTTGGGCATGGGCACCTCATGAAGCTGAATTTCAGGGCAAGTGAAACAATTTTTTCGACAAGGTCAATAAAAAAAACTTTTCATTTAAACGAGGCTTGTGCAAGTTTGTCAGACGGCGGGCAATGGGAATCGCCTTGCGCCGCGCCGAAAGCGGGTTTGCGCTGTCTCTGGACGGGGCGCGCAGAATTGAGGGCCGTCCTATGAAGCAGAAACTCATACGGCGATTGATGCGCCACACGTGTTTGATTTCGATCTACCTGAAGCGCGACAACGAAGCGCCTGCCTTTACGCGCAGGCCACGCCTTACCTGCCAGCTTGCACGTTGGTTGAACGGCCAGAGGTCAGGCGCGTTAAATTTAAGCGTCTGCCGTGCGGCTTGGCTTTCCTTACCCGGTGCCCATCATGGGCCGGTTGATAGCGCTTCACTCGCTACAGAGCCTTCGCTCATCCGCTAATAAAAGAAACACGATTAACTGTTCGTTCGACAACCCGGGATCCCCCGCACTTCACGCAACCCATGCCCAGGAGGTACAAATGTTCACTCAACTGCTCAAGACCGCGCCCATGATGGGCGCGACCGTACTTGCCGCGACGTTCGCGTTCGGTAGCGCCCAGGCGCAAGATTCGGATCGACCCGTTGTACGAGTCGCCAGCAACGTCAATATTCCGCTCCGGATTTTCCGGGCAGGCAACGAAATCCAAGGATACGAATACGAGGTTTACACACAAGCGTTCGAGCGTTCCGGCTACGAGGTCGAAGTGACAGATGTTGCGTTCAGCGGTCTGTTTTCGGGCCTGCAGGCCGAACAGTGGGATGTCGTTGCATCCAACGTTTTCATCACCCCTGTGCGGCACGAAGAAATGGACCACAGCGAGCCGTATCTCGGCGCCTTCGACGCGCTGATCGTCCGGGAAGACGACAATATCCAGACCCTCGAAGACCTTGAGGGCAGCGTGGTCGGCACCGAGACTGGCACCACCCAGGCTGCCTACGCCGAGTCGCTGAATGAAGAGTACGGACCATTCGAAATCCGTTCATATGATGACATTGAGACGCAGTTGCTGGACCTCGAAGTCGGTCGGATCGACGCGCTGACGCTCGGGTATCCGACCGCTGTCACGTACATTCAAGAACGCGGCCTCTTCGAGGTGCTTTCTACCAACGACGCAAGCTTCATGATCGGCGCCTTCTTCCGCAAGGGCGATCCGCTCCGCGACGCGTTCGACGAAGGGCTTCGCAGCATCAAGGAAGACGGCACGACTGCGGCACTGTTCGAAAAGTACTTCGGCGATGCTCCGGACGAAAACTCCCCGGTCGTTCGCGTCTTTGACGAACCCTACGTACCCACAGAGTGATTGCGCGCGCTTTATAGTGCAACCAGTCCCAGCGCCCGCACAGCAGCATTGATCTGCCGTGCGGGCATGTCATGAAGTGTAAGACATCCAAGGCTTGATTATGGATATGGCCGACTTGCAAACGTCGATCCACCAATGGCGCAAGCGCTGGGCGTACCAGCCCTGGTTTCGCCGCTACGAATGGCTGGCACTAGGGCTGGCAGTGTGGATCGCAGTTGCGCTGCTTTTCCTGCCGCCATTCGGCAGGCCGACACCGTTCGGCGCTGCCAGTGTGATTGCCTGGTACCTGGCGGGCTTCGTGATGGCCGGCGTGGTGCTGAGCGACCGTGAAAAGCCGATCCTTCTTAAGCGCACCATCAGCGTAAGCGTGATCTTTCTGTTTTTTGGGCTCTTTTACCGCTACAGCGGAACACGCTGGGATCGTGTGCAGTCGCAATTTTTCGACTTCTCACGCATGGATGGCGTCTGGGAAATGTACGCTCAAGGCCTTCTGGTAACGTTGCAGGTCGCAATCGTCGCTGCCGTTCTGTCGATTATTTTCGGCCTGACATTTGGAATCCTGCGTACGCTCGGCAACCCTGTCCTCAACCTGTTTCTTGGACTGCACGTCGATTTTTTCCGCGCCTTGCCGCTGATCGTCAGTATGGTGCTGATCTTCTACGCCCTTCCCTTTGTCGGGATCCGCCTGCCAGCGTTCTGGGCGGCGGTGCTGGCTCTGGTGCTCATGAACAGCGCCTACCAGACAGAGATATTTCGCGCCGGCATAGAAAGCATCCCTCGCGGTCAGATCGATGCTGCCCGCGCACTGGGTTTGGGTCCCACCGCGACCATGCGCCACGTGATCCTGCCACAGGCGTTCAAGATTGTAATTCCGCCACTGACAAACAATCTGGTCAGTCTGGTCAAGGACACAGCCGTTGCCTACGTGATCACTGTCCCGGAACTGCTCACCAACGCGCAGCAAGCGGTCACCTGGAAACGCACACCGACACCACTCGTGCTGTCGATGTTCGTCTACCTCGCGACGCTGATCCCACTCATCCACTTGACCCGTCGTCTGGAACGCCGCCTGAACACAGGAAAGACACGATGAGTGCCGCGCCCATGATCGAAGCGCGCGGAATCCACAAGTATTTCGGCAGCATGCACGTCCTGCGCGGCATCGACGCCAGTGTGGCCCATGGCGAAGTGGCGGCGCTGATGGGAAGCTCGGGCAGCGGAAAGAGCACCTTCCTGCGCTGTCTGAACCGTATCGAGGAACCCACCGAAGGCGAGGTGCTGATCGACGGCAGTATCATCACCAACATGCGGACCGATGTGAACCGCGTCCGCGCCGACATTGGCATGGTGTTCCAGGACTATAACCTGTTTCCGCACATGACCGCACTTGAGAACGTCGCGCTTGGATTGATCCACGTTCGCAAGCGTTCACGCAGCGAAGCTCGAGACGCTGCGGCCAGCGCACTCGAACAGGTCGGCCTCGCCGATCATCTCACCAAGCACCCGCAACAACTTTCCGGCGGGCAGCAACAGCGCGTCGCAATAGCCCGCTCGCTGGCAATGCAGCCCAAGGCAATCCTGTTCGACGAGCCTACATCCGCCCTGGACCCTGAAATGGTTCACGAAGTGCTGGATGTCATGCGCGCTCTGGCCGGTGAAGGGATGACAATGGTCGTCGTAAGCCACGAAATCGGCTTTTTGCGCAAGGTTGCCGACCAACTGATCGTATTTGACGCCGGCCTGGTCGTCGAACGCGGACCGACTGTGCGTGTACTCGACGAGCCTGAGCATGAACGCACCCGCGAATTTCTGAGGGCACTAAGATGACGCACATGCTGATGAAGCCACGGCTGATGCCGCTGGCAGTGATGTTTCTCGCTGGCCTCGCTTACCTGCTGGCTGCCCCCGCGACCACCGGCATCGGTTTCGTGGTGGATGTCGCGATGACATTAGCTGTGTTCGCCCTGTTCCTTCTGCTGTTTGTCCCCGTGCAGATTGAAAAGGGCATCCCTGACTGGCTGAAGAACATCTCGGCGCTGGCGCTGATTGTGCTCATGATGGCTGCGTTCTTCCGCTGGGTTGATGCAGATTGGGGGCGCCTCCGCTACTTATTTTTCAACGTTGAGGTTATGAGCCGCCCGGGCGTGATGATGCGGATGCTGAGCGGCCTTTGGATCGCCGTGCAGGTGTTCCTGTTCTCTCTGGTTTTGGCCACGCTACTGGGCATGTTCATGGCGGTCGTGCGCAGCATCGTGAATGATGCGCTACTCAATTTCTTCATCGACGTGTATGTCGACGTGTTCCGCGCCATACCGCCGATTGTGCTGCTGCTGGTCACATATTCGGCATTGCCCTATTCGGGGATCGTGCTGTCACCCTTCGCGACTGGCGTGGTGGCGCTTACCCTAATTGAAGCCGCTTACCTCACGGAGGTGTTCCGCTCCGGCATTGAGGCGATCAATCGCAACCAGGTGCTTAGCGCCCGCAGTATCGGCCTGAGCGCCTGGCAGGCAATGCGCCTGGTGGTGCTTCCCCAATCAGTGCGAATCGTTCTGCCGGACTACTCCAACCGGCTGATTGGCCTCATGAAACGCACAGCAGAGACCTCCGTCATTGCGATTGCCGAAATCCTCAAGGTCGCGCAGGACCTGCAGTCCCAGTTCGTGAACGCCACTCCGATGATCGTAGGCGCACTGTTGTACATGGTGGTGCTGTTCCCAATGACGCGGATCGTTTCAAGGCTGGAGAAGACGCGTCCGCGAACCTGAAACGCGCGCGGCTCAGCCCGTCCGCACGAACTGACCGACAGCATCGCCACGGTCGCCTCGCCCTTCAGCGCTTCCAGCGCCACCTTCGTCTTGAACTCAGGGGCATGCTGCTTTCGTTTCGACATCTTCGATCTCTTTCGTGGTGAAGATCAGCAGACAGCAAGTATGAGCTTACGTCATTGTCCAGTTTTCGGGGACCACCTCATCCGAAGGAGGGCCCGAACGCCGTGCCACCCCGTGCGATGATGGCGCTGTGGCAGCGGCGGGTGTCATAGGCGCCGTCCGCGGTCACAGTGCCGATGGCTTCGTCGTCTTGGATCTGGTCAAGGAGATCTGGCAGGACGGGGCTATCGCCGCAGGCTCGCCACCATCCCGGCGGTCTGCCGCAGTGGCAACTTGAACAACACCTTAATCGACAAGCAGAACTGGATCGCCGCGTCTGAGAAGACCGGCGGGCGCCCAGGGCAGCCTTCATGCGGCGCGTGCCAGGCCATCTCCTTATCCAGCCAGATCAGCAACGACCCGCGATTGCGGAGCGAAGCGTTGTAGGCGGACCAGTGCGTCGTGCGGTAGCGGGCTTGCTCATGCCACCCGTCTAATCACCTGGATTCGTGATGTGAATCCTTTGCGGTCAGAGTTCTGCAACAACGCCTTATGATGACCACAATCAGTTCCGCACCCATCTCGCCGACTTCATGGCCGCCTACAACTTCGCGCGCAGGCTTAAGACCCTCGGCGGCCTCACGCCCGACGAGGACATCTACAAGATCTGGACATCAAAGCCGGATCGAGTCATCCTCGACCCGATCCACAAGATGCCGGGAACGAACACCTAGCTTCGGCACACTTGCGATCACCGTTTCCACGATCGTCGGGATCAAAGCTTAAAGGGCTTCTTTGGGGCCTCGATCCACTGGGGCTGTTCTCCCAGCAACCAAGTGGTGATCTGCGCCCGAACCCTGACCGCCATCGCCAATGGTCACCCGCAAACCCGTATCGACGATCTCCTGCCTTGGAACTTCAGGCCGTCAAGCTGAAAACCAAGTGACCCGCAGGGAACGCCTACAGTTCTGCAACAATGCGCAGTGGAGTACCCCCCAGCGCGCGGTCCAGACTGCTCAAGAACAGGTCTACATGACCGACCTCGCAGATCAGGGGCGGGCGCACCTTGAGCGTGTCCTCATTCGCCCCGGTGGTGGAGACCAGCACCGCGTCCTCGCGCAGCGCATTGACCAGATCCAGCGCCAGCTTGCGCCGCGCCGCTGGCGGGCTGTCCGGGGCGCCGATGTCGATGCCGAAAAACAGTCCGGCGTTGCGGATAGCGCGCAGGGCGGGCTGGCGGGAGGCCAGATCCTCCAACCCTTTGCGCAGCCGCGCGCCCATGGTTTGCACATGGCCAAGGATGCTGTCGCGTTCGATGATCGTCAGCACTGCATCGGCGCAGGCGATGCCAATGGTATTGCCCGCAAATGTGTTGGAATAGCGCGCGGTGACGCCGAAGCGCTCCATCGGCGCCTTGCGTCCGACCACCGCACCGATGGGGAATCCGTTGCCCATGGGTTTGCCCAGCGTCACGAGGTCGGGCACGATCCCGTGGTGCTGAAACCCCCACATATGCGCGCCGGTGCGCCCGAAACCCGGTTGCACCTCGTCGCAGATAATCAGCCCGCCCGCCGCGCGCACGGCTTCAACCCCGCCCGCAACAAATCCCGGCGGATGTGTCCAGACGCCGTCGCTGGAAAAGATGCTGTCAAACAGCAGCGCCGCAACGCCGATGCCCCGGCGCTTTAGGTCATGGATCGCGGCGCGCACCTCGGCCTCAAAATGCGCGGCGGCCTGCGCGCCGGGCACGCCTGCGGGACCGGGCAGCGTGACCATCCGCACGAAGGGGCTGATCTGCACCGCTTCGCCCAGATTGGGCGAGACCGCCGCCACCGCAGCGCTGGTGCCGTGATAGGCATAGGAGGACACAATCACTCCCTCGCCGCCGCTGGCCAGCCGGGCGATGCGCAGCGCGAGGTCGTTGGACTCGCTACCCGTGCAGGTGAAAACGACGCGGTCGATTTCGGCGGGGAAAGTGGCGGTCAGCCGTTCGGCGTAGTCGACAAGCCGGGGTTCAAGGTAGCGCGTATTGGCGCTGATCCGCCCGGCCTGATCGGCCATGGCCGCGTTAACCTCGGGGTTACAGTGGCCCAGCGAGGGGACATTGTTGTAAAAATCAAGGTAGGCCCGCCCGTCAGGGTCATAAAGCCACATCCCCTCGCCGCGCACGAAATGTACGGGCTTTCGGTATTGCAGCCGATAAGAGGCCCCCAGCACCGCATCGCGGCGGGCGATCAGATCGGCCTCGCGCGCTGGAAGTACGCTGTCACCGGGCCGGAAGCGGTTAGGCATGAGATCGGTGGTCATTAGATCGGCTTTCATGGCGTCTGGTATGTCAGATGAGGGTAGGGCAAGGTCAGTGCTGCCTTGACGGTTGCGGTGGCCGAAGCGTCGTCCAGCGCAGAAAGAATTTCAAGGCCGCGTTCCGCGCGGCCAAGGTTCTTGTTGATATAGGCGCCCTCGTCGGGAAAGAGATGCGAGCGCCAGCGGTTGATCAGGATCAGCGCCGCCTGCCGCGCGCGCATGAGCCCGACAAGAAGCCCGCATTCCAGATCCGAGAGCGGCCGGACCGAGGCATAGCCCGCCACCAGCGGTGCCGCCCCACCAAGGGGCTCTGACGGGTCGGTTACCATATGACCGGCAGCAATCGCGAGATCCTGCAAGCGCGGGTTCCAGCCGCCATCGCCGAAGTCGATGAAGCCCGGTCCGTCGGCGGTGAGGATCACGTTATGGGGGCTCGGGTCGTTATGGGTGATCTGCCAGTCGAGGTCGGGCAAGCGCGGCGCGATATGGGTGGCGTAATCCGCCATGGCCGCGCGCACCTGATCGACCAGTGGGCCGGAGGGCAGGTGTGTGACGAAACCCATCAGATGCGGCCAGCAGGCGATGTTCCACAAAACCGGACGGTTCGCAGCGGGCACCTCGGCACGTTCCAACGCCTGCCCCAGCCGCGCCACCGCTGCACCGGTGGCAAAGATCAAAGCCTCGGTCAACGGCGCGCGGTGCAGGGCTTCGCCCTCCAGTCGCGTTTGCAGATAGCCGCAGGCGCCGTCGGCCACAAACATTCGCTCACCGTGGCGCGTAGGCACCAGTTCGGACACTCTGACCCCTGGAGCGTCGTGAACAACGCCAAGGGCTGCGCTTTGAAAGCGAAAGCTCTCGATCGCCTCGGGCCGGGTTGCGGTTTTGAACATCAGGGTGCGACCATCATGCAGGCGAACCTCGGCGGTGCGCTCCACCTCGGAGGAGAGTGGGGTGATCTCACCCGTCAGTCCATAATGGCGATCCAACAGCGCGGCGGCGCGTTCGGCTTTGTCAGGGTCGGCGCGACGCGCAAGGTTATGGGCCGCAGTCTGAAACCAATGCTGAGCGGCGACGGCATTCATGGCGTGCCTGACAGGTTCCGGGCGTAAACCTCGGCCAGATCGACCAGATCCCAGTTCCCGCCAGTGAGCAGCACACAGACCTTTTCATCGGGCCGGACATTGACTGCCCCGGCGAGAAGCGCCCCAATCCCGATGCTGGCCGCAGGTTCCGCAATCAGCTTGGCGTCGCGTGCTAGGGTTTGCATGCCAGCTACGATGTGTTCATCCTCGACCAGCACAATTTCATCGACGTGACGTTCGATGATCGGCCAGGGGTTCTGCGCGGGAACGCTGATGCGCAGCCCGTCGGCGATGGTGTTGCCCAACGGCAAGGACACCCGCCGCCCCTCGATCCGGCTTTGGTAGTATTTCGGCGTCAGCGCGGGTTCGACGGCCACCACCCGCACATGGGGCTTCAGCCCCTTGATCGCCGTGGCAACGCCGGAAATCAGCCCGCCGCCACCCAAGGGCACGATGACAGTGTCCACATCGGGCAGATCGGCAAGGATCTCGCAGCCGATGGTGCCCTGTCCGGCCATCACGCGCGGGTCTTCGAACCCGTGGATCGTCTCCAGCCCGCGTTCATCGGCAATGCGATAGGCCTGTGCCCAGCGCGCAGCAGTGTCGCCATCAAACAGCACCACCTCGGCCCCCAGCGCCCGGGTATTGGCGATTTTCAGCGGCGGCGTATTTGTCGGCAGTACCAGCGTCACGGTGGTGCCCAGCATCCGCGCGGCCCATGCCAGACCCTGCGCGTGGTTGCCCGAGGATGAGGCAATGAACCCGCGCGCCACCCGTTCGGGCGGCAGTTGCAGCGTGGCGTTCAGCGCGCCACGGATCTTGAAGGCACCGGTGACCTGCAAGACCTCCGGCTTCAGCCAGACCTGACAACCCGCCGCAGAGTCAATCTTTTCGGCGCGCAGAAGCGGGGTGTGGCGGATAAAGGGCTTGATACGTTCATGCGCGTCAAGGATGTCCTGAAGGGTAGGGGCTTCTGTCATCGGTCACGTCTCTGGTGCAAGGAAATCAAATGGCGTGCCAATCCCGCGTTCCTGCGCAAGGCGCAGGATCAGGGCGGCGGTGGTGGTGTCTTGAATGGCCATGCCGGTGGAATCAAAAATGGTGATCTGATCGCGGGTTTCCCGGCCCGGGGCGCGGCCCAGAAGCACCTCGCCGATCTCTGCATGCACATCCGCCACCAGCCCCGCGCGGATCGCGTGCTGCACCTCGCCTTTCTCACGGCATTGCGTGCGGCTGTCGGCGACGATGCGCGCGGTGTGGAAGATTTCGGGGGAAAGCTCCTGCTTGCCTTTCTGGTCTGCGCCGATGGCCACCACATGGGTGCCCGGTCGCAGCCATCCTGCCTGCAGGACAATGCCACTGGCGCGGGTGGTGGTGACGACGATATCGGCCTCGGCCACGGCTTCTTGGGCGCTGCCCGCAGCAATGACCGGCAGACCGAATTCAGCCTCAATGTCCGTCTTGAACGCGGCCAGGCCGGCAGGCGAGCGGCCCCATGCGTGGATGCGGTCGATTCCGATCACCTCGCGAATGGCGCGGATCTGCATGCGCGCCTGATTGCCGGTGCCGATCATCGCCAGCACTCGCGCATCCTCGCGCGCCATGGCCCGGACCGAGACCGCGCCCGCCGCCCCGGTGCGGAACCCGGTCAGCAGGCTACCATCCATCGCGCAGAGAAGCGCGCCATTTGAGCCGTCGAACAACAACACCGTGCCCATGCCATTGGGCAAGCTGTAACGGCCCGGATTATCGCGGAACCCGCCCGAGGATGCCTTGAGCGAAACCCGCTCCGTTTCGGCATGGTAGCAGGCCTTGAAGTCGATCTCGGCCCTTGGTTCCGACATGTGCAGGCCCATATAGGGCGGCTGCACGACCTCGCCGCCGGAGAAGGCGCGAAACGCGTCCTCGACCGCTGCAATGACGTCGGGCACGCGGATCAGACCACGAACCTGTTCTTTGGTTAGAAGTAGGGTTGCCATCTGTTGCTCCTAGCGCCGGGCGAAACTTGGAACAGGGTCGAGGGCGGCAAAATCAGACATGGAACCTTCTATTCTGTTGTGGTGATGGTCTTGCTGCGGGCGCTCCCTGCAAATGGTCTAACCCTGTCTGACTGGAGTTGCGTGCCGATTCGACGGGGCAGGCAGCGAAAGATGACGTTGAAGTGCTGCGTCGCAACAGAATCTGCCGTTCTAGGAGTTGCAGTTCGCTTGTCCTCTTTCGATGGGCCTAAAGAATGTCCTCGCGCTGCCGCGGAGATGAGAAAACTGAATTTCAAGCCGGTGGGGCGCCTCATAGGTTCGCTGGTGGCGGCAATGAAGTAGGCGGGGCGCACGCGGCCTATCCACTCGCGGGGCTGGCAGTTTTTTGATCAAGGATAGCCTTCGCTATGTACAGATCCTGAAGTGAGATGCCCGAGCTGTCGAATATCGTGACCTCCCCTTCATTGCGGCGGCCTTCCGCATTGCCAGACAAAACCGCTCCGATGGCAGTCGGGGGTGCCTTGGGGTCGGCGTGTTGGAATTCGCCGATGCGTACCGATTGTTCTGGAAGGTCACAGAACAGACGGGCGCGTGGGAAAAGATCGTTGGGGAGTTCCTGTTTGCCCTTAGAGTCCGACCCCATTGAGGAAATGTGCGTTCCCGGACGGACCCATTCCGCCTTGAAGAGCGGCTGGATAGCCGTCGTTGCTGTGACAATGATGTCTGCGGCACGGACAGCCGTTTCCGCCGACGCGGCCTCGGCTGGCAACCCAGCGTGGCGCAACCGTTCGACAAAGGCGTTGGTGCGGGAGGGATCTCTGCCGACCACCAGCAGACGGGACAGCTCCCGCACGCGCGCGACTGCCCCCGCCTCGTAGGCGGCTTGGTGGCCGGTTCCGAACAGGGTCAGGACTTTGGCATCCGAGCGCGCTAAGGCATCGGTTGCCACCGCATCCGCCGCGGCGGTTCGGTAACAGTTGACGGCGGAACCCTCGATCACTGCACCGATGCCTCCGGTGCTCTGGTCGATCAGCAAAATGGTGGAGGCATGGCGCGGCAGTCCGCGTGCATCGTTCGTGGGGAAGTAGGCACCAACCTTCAGCCCGGCCAGTTCTGCACCCGACGCCGATTTGATAGTGAAACGGTTCTGCGGATCGCTGGCATGGGCGACCACTACCGGAAAACTCGCGGCATCCGGCGCGACGGCGGCGATGAAGGCATCGCGCACCGCCCTGAAGGCAAGTTCCGGCGTGACGATGGCAGAAGACTGCGCTTCGGTGATGAGGATCATGTCCGTCTCCTTACCAGCCGCCGAAACGGGGCCAGGTCTGTATAGGACCGCCGTCCTGCGGCAGCACGTTGTAGCGGTCGTGCTGCGCAGCGGTCGCGCAGGCGTGGTTGGGCAGGATCCGCAGGAAGGTGCCGACCGGCAGGTCGGGCATTGCACCATCCACGCCCGAACGGTGCGAGACGATCCCGTGCTCCTGATTGGTGCTGCTCACAATAAGGTCGCGCAGAACATGACCGTTCACGTCGCAGACCAGACCGTAGCCCTGATCCACGTCCTGCGCAGCCGTCCCGCGGTCGCGCGACAGGGCCATCCAGCCCGCGTCGATCATCGTCCAGCCCTTTGTCGGCTGATGTCCGATCACGGTCGTCAACACGCTGAGGGCAATGTCGTCCACGGCGCAGACGTCTATTCCCGCCATCACGAGGTCGAAGAACATGTAGACCCCGGCCCGCAGTTCCGTCACGCCAGTCAGATCGCGCGCGGCGTGGGCAGTCGGGGTCGATCCGACACTTACGACCGGACACTGCAGACCCGCATCACGCAGCGCCCCCGCTGCCGAGACGGCGGCTTTGCGTTCCAGTTCTGCAAAGTCGGCGTGGGCAATCGCGCCGCGAACCGTGTAGCTTTCGCCCGCATGGGTCATCACGCCGCGCAGACACCCGGCGTCGTGCAGGATGCGTCCCGTCCGGATCAGTGCCGGGTCATCCGGTCGAAGCCCGCCGCGATGTCCGTCGCTGTCAATTTCGATCAGGGCGGGAACGTCCGACTGCACCACGGCCTGCGCCTGCGCTTCGCAGTCGAGGATCACCACGAGAGCGCAGCCACGCGCACGCAGCGCCTGCACCCGTTCCAGCTTCTGCGGCGCGATTCCGACAGCGTAGAGAATATCGTCGTGCCCTGCGTCGAAGAATACCTCTGCTTCGGCCAGGGTCGACACCGTGATCGGACCGGGCACACCGCCCGTCAATCGGCGTGCGACCTCGACCGATTTCGCTGTTTTCACGTGGGGGCGCAGCGAAACGCTCAGCTTCTCTGCGCGCTTTGCCAGTCGCGCGATGTTCTGCTTCATCCGCTCCTCGTCCAATAGCAGCGCGGGTGTAGGCAGAGCGGCAGGGCTGGACAGGTCGGGCGTCATCATCTGGTAATCCTCCATCAGTGTCCGAGGATTACCACGCGAAGCATTAATAGGATATTCACTTTTGCTAAACTCGATATTAAGCTGAGCCTTAATGCTTGACGTGCCCGATCTCCGCTTTCTTATCGCTCTCTCCACCGCACCGAGCCTCGCGGCAGCTGCGCGTAGTCTGAACGTGACCCCACCTGCGGTTTCGCAGCGACTTGCGGCGCTGGAAGACCGGCTGCGACTGCGGCTCATCGAACGCGGTCGCGGGCAACTTAGGCTTACCGCAGAAGGAGGTTATCTCGTCGACCGGGCGAAGAGCATTCTGGACGATGTCGAAAGACTGTCGGAGGAAATGTCTGCTCGGGCGGGTCGGATCGAAGGGCCGATTCATGTCATTGCGCCCTTCGGCTTCGGGCGTCTGCGCGTGGCCCCGGTTCTTGCACACTTTGGGAACGAGAACCCGGATCTGCGGCCGACGCTAAGCCTCAGCGAAGATCCGGTGGGCGTGATGAATGAGGGACTTTGGGATGTCCTGATCCATGTCGGGCGGTTGCCGAACCTGAGGATCACGCAGCACAAGCTTGCCTCGAACCGCCGCTTCCTTGTTGCGTCGCCCGATTATGCCAGACGCTTTGGCCTTCCACAGCGCCCCGAAGAGGTGTCGGCCCACAGAGTCGGCGTGGTTCGTGAGAACCGGGCCGACACCACCCTTTGGCCACTGACAGGTCCGGACGGTGTTGAAACGAGCCTGCGCGTGCAGTCGGTTTTTGGCTGCAACGATGGCGAGGCTCTGCGTGGCTGGGCGCTGGATGGCTACGGTATCGTCGAACGCTCTGAATGGAGCGTTTCGGCCGATCTGAGTGCCGGCAGATTAGTGCGCGTGCTGCCGGACTGGTCGCTCCCGGACGCCGACATCTTGGCCTTGCTGAACCCGCGAGCCGTGCGCTTGCTTCGAATAGACAAGTTCGTTGACCGGCTCACGGCGGAGATCGGCGCGGCGCCAATCATCTGACCGATGCGCGCTTTCAGGCTAGACAAGCGCACGGTTCAGTTCAACCCGTCCGCGCT
The DNA here is from genome assembly GCF_014681765.1 of Roseicitreum antarcticum. Classification (GTDB taxonomy): domain Bacteria; phylum Pseudomonadota; class Alphaproteobacteria; order Rhodobacterales; family Rhodobacteraceae; genus Roseicitreum; species Roseicitreum antarcticum. The sequence continues at coordinate 1,884,109 of NZ_CP061498.1, read as the reverse complement.
GCGCGTGGCGTCAGCGGGACCACGGTCTGGCGCCGGTTCAGACGCCTCGCGGGGGAAGACGTCATGGCAGCAGACACAATATTCGCGATCTTTTTCGTCAACCAAGGTTCTGTTGGCACCGCGCTTGTATAAAGCCGCATATCCTACAGATCGAGACGCTTGCTTCTGTTCGCCACGATCAGCGTCACAGCCCGCCGAAGTGCAATGCCTTGGTTTCAAGGTACTCATCAATCCCCTCTTGCGCCCCCTCGCGGCCCATGCCGGACGCTTTGATCCCGCCAAACGGCGCAACCTCGTTGCTGAGCGTGCCGGTATTCAGCCCGACCATGCCGAATTCCAGCGCCTCGCCAAAGCGGAAAGCGCGCGCCATGTCGCGGGTGTAGAAATACGCTGCAAGGCCAAAGGGCGTACCGTTTGCCAATGCCAGTGCCTCAGCTTCGGTGTCAAAGCGAAAAATCGGCGCGACGGGGCCAAAAGTTTCCTCGGAGGCCAGCCGCATTGCGGTTGTTGCGCCGGTCAGCACCACCGGATCGGCATAGTGCGCGGGCAGATCGCGCGGGCGGGTGACACGGGTGGCGCCTTGCGCCAGCGCATCGGCGACATGCGCGCTGATCTTTTCAATCGCGGCGGTGTTGATCATCGGGCCGATGTTCACATCCGCCCCGGTGCCCGCGCCGACCTGCAGCGCATCGACCCGCGCGCTGAGCGCGGCCACAAACGCATCATGGATGCCTGATTGCACGATGATCCGGTTGGCACAGACGCATGTTTGCCCGCCGTTGCGGAACTTTGACTGCATCGCGCCTTCGACCGCCGCATCCAGATCGGCATCGTCAAACACCACGAACGGAGCATTGCCACCCAGTTCAAGGCTGAGGCGCTTCAATGTCGGCGCGCATTGTTCGGCCAGCATTGCCCCCACGCGGGTTGATCCGGTGAAGGACAGTTTGCGCACCACGGGGCTTTCGGTCAGGGCGGCGCCAATCGCCTCGGGCTTGCCGGTCAGGATGTTCATCACACCTGCCGGAATCCCGGCGCGTTCGGCCAGAACCGCCAGCGCCAGCGCCGAATAGGGCGTGAAATCAGATGGCTTCACGACCATGGTGCAGCCCGCCGCCAGACCGGGCGCGACCTTTCGGGCGATCATGGCGATGGGGAAATTCCACGGCGTAATGATCGCGCAAACCCCGACGGGTTCTTTCATGGCAAAGATCTTTTTGCCCGCGACAGGCGAGGGGATGATCTTGCCGTTGATGCGCCGCGCCTCTTCGGCGAACCAGCGCACGAAACTTGCGCCATATGTCACCTCGGTCCGGGCCTCTGACAGGGGCTTACCCTGTTCGGCGGTTAGAATCTGCGCCAGGTCTTCGCTGTGGTCCAAGATCAGCGCATACCAGCGCAACAAAAGATCGGCGCGCGCGGCATGGGTAAGGGCGCGCCAGCCTACCATGGCGCGGTCGGCAGCGGCGATGGCGTCGCGGGTTTCTGAGGCGGTGCAATCGGGCAACTGGCCCAGCACTGTGCCGGTGGCGGGGTTGGTCACGTCCATTTCCGGGCGTGACAGCCAGTGCCCGTTGATCAGGGCGGCGTTGCGGAACAGATCGGGGTCTTGCAGGTTCATGCGTCCGCCTCCAATGCGGAAAGGATGGCCGCCGTGATGGCGTCGGTGGAATGACTGCCCGGCACCGTGCCGATGCCTTGCGCGGTCGCGGCCTCGATTGCGGCGATGATTGTATCGGCGGCGCGGTCTTCGCCCAGATGCTGCAGCATCATGGCTGCGGACCAGATCGCGGCAATCGGGTTGGCGATGTTCTGGCCCGCAATATCGGGCGCCGACCCGTGCACTGGTTCGAACATGGACGGGCCCGTGCCATCGGGGCAGATATTGGCCGAAGCGGCAAAGCCAAGACCGCCCTGAATCGCGGCCCCCAGATCGGTCAGGATGTCGCCGAACAGGTTTGAGGCGACCACCACATCAAGGCTTTCGGGGGCCATCACCATGCGCGCGGCCATCGCGTCGATATGCATGTGGCTGACCGTCACATCGGGATAGTCGGCGGCAACTTCGCGCGTGACTTCGTCCCAGAAAACCATCGAATATTTCTGCGCATTCGATTTCGTGACCGAGGTCAGATGCCCGCGTCGCGCCTGCGCCTGTTCAAAGGCAAAGCGCAAGATACGTTCGACCCCCGCGCGGGTGAAGATCGCGGTTTCCACGGCGACCTCATTCACCATGCCCTGATGCACGCGCCCGCCCGCGCCGGAATATTCGCCTTCGGTATTTTCACGAATGCACAGGATGTCGAATCCGTCTGACCGCAGCGGGCTTTCAACGCCGGGCAGCAGGCGGTGCGGGCGGATATTGGCATATTGGTTGAACGCTTTGCGGATCGGCAGCAGCAGGCCGTGCAGCGACACCGAATCTGGTACGGTATGTGGCCAGCCGACCGCGCCAAGGTAGATCGCGTCAAAGCCGCGCAAGGTCTCAATCCCATCTTCCGGCATCATCGCGCCCGTGCGCAGATAGTGGGCGCAGGACCAGTCAAAGGTTGTCGCCTGAACGGTGAAATCATGGCGGCGGGCGGCGGCCTGCACCACGGCCATGGCCGCGTCGGTCACATCCCCCCCGATCCCGTCGCCGGGGATTAAAGCCAATTTATATGTTGTCATCGTCTTCTCCATTCTGGCCAAATGTGCTTTCTCTGCATGCGCTTGTACGCCTTAGGCGCTGATCTATCGTTTCCGCATAGCGTTGATGCGCCAAGCCGGTCTTTAATTTGCGCGATATGCTCTAAAACTCGCTGACCTTGCCCCATTGGCTGCGGGCGAAGCGGGAAAGCCGGTATTGCCGGGTTTCTGTGATAGGGTCGCGCCCCAGAACCATGTCAGCCACCAGATGGCCCACGCCGGGGCCAATGCCAAAGCCGTGGCCGGAAAGCCCCGCCGCCAGCACAAGGCCCGGAATGCCGATGTCAGCGTCGATCACCGGCACGCCGTCGGGTGTGCTGTCGATGTATCCGGCCCATGTGGCGGTAATTGGTACATTGCGTAGGGCGGGCACCAGGGCGCGGGCGCGCGTCAATGTCACGTTGATCTGCCGGGCTGACGGGCGTGGGTTCAGAATGCGGACCTGTTCCATCGGCGTGGGCTGATCCATTGCCCAGCGGTGTCGCGTCTCAAAACCGGCAGACCATGCCTGTAGGCCGCCGGGTCGCAACACGCGCCAGCGGCGCGCAAACATCGGCAGGAAATGCCGCATTCCCAATAGGGCGCCGGGGGTAGGGTTCACATTGGCCATGCCTGAAACCGCCAGCCCATAACCACCGTCCGCCCGCCGGGTGACGGAAACCGGGGCTGTATGCAACGCATCGGGCAGGCCTTTAGCGCCGGGGCCGAGCGAAAGCATCGAACTACGTACCGCCGCCTGCGGAAAGGCGATGTTGACCTGATGCAGAAAGCTTGCCGCCCATGCACCTCCTGCCACCACCACGGACGGCGTGCGGACCACGCCTTTTTCGGTGATAACGCCCGCAACTTTCCCCGCCGCCAGTTCCAACCCGCGGGCGGCGCAGTTCTGCACGACATGGCCGCCATGTTTCATCACGGCCTGCGCGATCAGGGGCGCAGCGCGCGCCGGGTCCGCAATGCCGTCGGTGGGTGACCAGACGCCGCCTTTCCAGCGCTGCCCGGTCGCGGCACCGTGCGCGGCAGCTTCGGTCGCGGTCAGCATGCGGGTATCTACCCCGACACCACGCGCAAAACGGCCCCATTTCGCCCAACCTTCGATTTCGGCGTCGTCATTGGACAAATACAACAGGCCGCAGCGTGAAAACCCCAACGAGTCGCCGATATCCGCGCCCATTTCTTCCCACAGCTTCAGGCTGCGGGTGGACAGCGGCAATTCACGGGCATCGCGGTTTTGCTGTCGGCACCAGCCCCAGTTGCGGCTGGATTGTTCAGCCCCCACTGCGCCCTTTTCCAGCAGCACAACCTTTTGTCCGGCGCGCGCCAGCCAATAGGCCGCCGAGACGCCGACGATGCCCGCGCCGATCACCACGCAATCGGCGTCCGGGGGCAGAGTGTCAGGCGTAGCGATCGAAAGTCGGGGTGCTGTCATGGGCTTACCTTTTGTCGTTGCGCCGATCCTATAGGCGCGAATGCAGGGGGTTGTTCCGCAATCGGGGGCTAAAACAGCATTTCCTGTTGAAACGCGCTGGTAAATGGGGTGCTGTGAAAACGTGGCCCTTGGGGCCGGAAACCTGCAAAGCCGTGCAGCGGTGCAAGGAACGACAATGACGGCTGCCTATAAACTTGACCGTATCGACATCAAGATACTCGCCGTCCTGCAACGCAATGGCCGCATCACAAATGTCGAACTGGCCGATGAGGTTAATCTGTCGCCTTCGCCCTGTCTGATGCGGGTGAAAAAGCTGCAGCAGGCGGGGTATATTTCCGGATATTCCGCGCAGATCGACCTTGCGCGGCTGGGTCCGACGCTGACGGTGTTCACCGAATTCACGCTGAAGAACCACCGGCAGATTGATTTCGCACGGTTTCAGGAGGCGCTGGAAAAGATCGAAAGCTGCGTGGAATGTCACCTTGTTTCAGGCGGCTACGACTATCTGGCGAAGTTTGTCACCGCCGGGATTGATGACTATCAGTCGATCATGGAAGGGCTGATCGACCGTGACCTGGGCATCAACAAGTATTTCAGCTTTGTGGTGCTGAAATCGCCCTTCACCAAGCAACATATCCCCCTGTCGCGGCTGTTTGATGACCGCGACTGAGGGGGCGCCCGCTCAGTAGCCTTTGGCTTGATCCACCAATCCCGGCAGGGGCGCGCCGCTGTGCAGTGCACGCATCACGGCCAGCGCGTGGCGCGCGCCCTCGGTCGCGTCGGTCTGGGCGGCGACATGGGGCGTCAGGATCACGCGCGGATCGCGCCACAGCCAGTGATCTCGCGGCAGGGGTTCGGGGTCGGTCACATCCAGCATCGCGCTGCCAAGCTGGCCATTGTCCAGCGACGCGCGCATCGCCTGCAGGTCCAGATGCGGGCCGCGCCCGGCGTGGATCAGCCCCGCGCCGCGCGGCAGCGCCGCGAAGGTGCGCGCGCCAAGGATGCCGCGTGTTTCCGCCGTCAGCGGCAGCAGGCAGATCAGCAGATCGCTGCGCGCAAGAAACGCATCCATCGACGCGGGGGTGAAGGTCTGGACATCCGCCGGGTGCGCTGCGCGTGACAATCCCGCCATCTGAAACCCAAGGGCCGAGAGGCTGTGCGCGACCAAGGTGCCGATGCGTCCCATGCCCATGATGCCGACGCGCCGCCCTGACGCCAGTGGCACGGGATGCGACTGCCACAGCTCTGCGCGGCCCTGCTCCAGATATTGCGGCATATCGCGGTGTAGCATCAGCGTGGCCATCACCACCCAGTCGCGCACCATCGCCTCGATCCCCGGTGCCAATGTGCGGGCCAGTGCCACGCCGGGCGGCATGGAGGGCAGATGGTCCACGCCCGCGCCGACCGACAGCACCACGCGCAGGTTCGGATAGCGCGACATATCCGCAGGCGGTGTCCAGCAGGCGATGGCGGTCACTTCCGCCGGGTCGGTCACAGCGGCTTCGCCCGCGATCAGGGTTTCGCCCGCGTCATCGAACATCGGTTTCCAGACCGGCAACCTGGCGGGGGTGGACAGAAACAACATCGCCATCAGCGCAGCACCGCGCGGATCTCAGGGTCTTCCAGCGTCAGGTCCAGTACTTTGCGGGTGCGCGCGACAATCGCGTCAATCTCATCCGCCGTGCAGCACAGCGGCGGCGCATACCCCAACACGCCTTGCGCAAACGACCGCACCACCAACCCCTGTTCCCATGCGCGGTCAAACAGCCGGGTCGCTGCATTCAGCGCGGCGGGCAGCGGCGTTTTCGCGGTCTTGTCCGTAACCAGTTCCACGGCAGCCAGCATGCCCCGGCCCCGCACATCACCGACCAGCGGATGATCCGACAGGCTGCGCAGCCCGGCCTGCAAGCGTTCGCCCATCGCGCGGCCATTGTCGAAAATTCCGCCCTCGTACAGCGACAGCACCTCAAGCGCGACAGCGGCTGAGACCGGATGCGCGGAATAGGTGAAGCCATGCCCGACGGCCTTTGCCCCGGCACCGTCGGCAATAACCTCGTACACATGGTCCGACATCAGCACCGCGCCCATCGGCAGATAGCCTGAGGTCAGGCCCTTTGCCACAGTCATCAGGTCCGGCACGATGTCCTCATCCTCGCAGGCAAACAGCGGGCCGGTGCGGCCAAAGCCGGTGATAACCTCATCCGCGACGAACAGGATGCCGAATTCGCGGCAGACTGCGTGCATGGCCTTGATCCAACCGGGCGGCGGCACCAATACGCCGCCCGAGCCCTGAATGGGTTCGACGTAAAACGCCGCGACCCGTTCGGCACCGATTTCGGCGATTTTGGCGCGCAGCTCTGCCACCGATGCTGCGATCACCGCCTGTGGTTCTGACGCCAGCGGGTTGCGGTACAGATCATGCGAGGCGATTTTGTGCTGCCAGCTATGCGGCACGCCGAACCCGTCATGGAACAGCGGCAGCGCCGTCAGCCCCGCCCCCATGCTGGTTGATCCGTGATATCCCGATGCGACCGAGATGAACTGATCGCGGCCCGGCTGACCCAGCGCATGCCAGTAATACCGGATAAAGCGGATCGTGCTGTCGACGGCATCCGACCCGCCAAGCGTGAAATAGACATGGTTCAGGTCGCCCGGCGCACGTTCGGCCAGTGCGGCGGCCAGCCGGATCGGCGCTTCGGCACCAAGGTCGAAATAGCCCGTAGCATAAGGCAATTCGCGCATCTGGCGGGTTGCGGCTTCGATCACGCTTTCATGGCCATAGCCCGCGTTCACGCACCACAGGCCCGCAAAACCGTCGATCAGTTGGCGGCCTTCGGCATCGGTGACAGTTGCGCCGTTGGCGGATGTTAGGATGCGGACGCCGCGCGCCTCATGGCCCCGGAAGGATGATACCGGATGGACAAGGTGCCGCCGGTCCAGTTCGACCAGTGAATTGGCCAGGGGGGGGTGGGTCAACATGGAATACTCCGATGATCAGCCCAAAGCCTGCGAGACAAGGGCGTAGGTGTGATAGTCAGACGCAGCGCGCGCCCGCGGGGAATGCACCATGGCAGTACCGCCCCCCACCGGGCTGAGGCCCAGCGTTTCGACAAAGGGGGCAAGGCCATGCGCTGCGGTCACGTCGATCCTGAGGAACTGACCCGCCATCTGGGTGGCCCCGGCGGCGATCAGCGCCCGCCCCGCCCCAGCATCCTGCGCGACGACGGGCCCCAGAACATGACCGCGACCAAATTCGCGCAGCAAGGCGAAACCGCCGTCGGTGCGCAGGGTAACGCCGCTGGCGGCGATGCGGGTCAGAAGCGCCACGCGTTCCAGCCCGCTGGCGGCGGTGTCCATCTGTGCCAACAGCTCAAGATCGACCGGACCGGCCTGCACCGGGCGTTCTGGTGTGGCCGCATTTGCCACGCCCTGAAGCTGCACGATCTGCCCGCAGTCTTCAAAGCCCAGCTTGCGATACAGCGGCTTTCCGTCATCCGTGGCGACAAGGCGCATTTCGCGCGTTTCGGCCAAGGCAATGATGCGCTGCATCAGTTGTCGGCCCAGCCCGCGCCCGCGCATGGCCTCATCCACAATGATCATGTTCAGTGTCGCCACCGGCCCGTGCATGGAACATAGCGCCGTCCCGACAACGCGCCCGCCTGCCATGGCGACAACGCCCTGCGACACCGAAAACGACAGCGCCCAGTCTTCCAGCCGATGCGGCCAGTTCAGCGCGCGCGACAGCGCCAGCGCGCCGGTCAGATGCTGCGCGGTAAAGGGCGTAAACTCTAGGGTGGTCAGGTCAGGTTGGGTCATCGCGGGCATCTCTTTAGTATTTTCCGAAATCTAACCTGCGCGATGCAGCATCTTTCGCTTGATCGCGCATTTCAGCGGCAGCTTGCGCCCGCACCTGCCGGGGCGGGCCGCAGAAAATGTTGTCATGCGCGCAGGCTTTCCCCCAGCCGCTGCATCAGCGCGCAGGTGGCGTGCAACTCATTGCGGGTCAGATATTCCTCGGGCTTGTGCGCGCGGTCGATGTCGCCCGGTCCGCAGATGATCGCGGCGATCCCGGCGGCCTGAAACAGCCCCGCCTCGGTCCCATAGCTGACCGCGCCAAGAGGGGTTTCCCCGGCAAGCTGTGCCATCAGGTCCGCTAGCGGATGACCGGGATCAAGCGCCAGCGCAGGATAGCTTGCCAGAATACGGGTTTCGACACCGGCTGCTTTCGCGGCGGCGATCACGGGGGCCAGCAAGTCGAAGGGGTCGACACCGGCAATCGCGCGCGCCTCAATCTGGGCGGTGGCGGCTTCGGGGATAATGTTCAACGCCTGACCGCCTGAAACCGTGCCGATTTGTAGGCTGGACCATGACGGCAAAAACCGCGCGTCCTGCGCGCCTGATTGCAACGCTTTTGCCTGCGCTGCCGCCGCTGTCAGCGCGGGGACCAGCGCGTGGATTGCATTCGCCCCCAGATCGGGGCGCGACGAATGACCGGGCTTACCGGTGGCAACAAGGCGGATGGCGGATTTGCCCTTATGGGCCAGCACCGGCGTCAGGCCAGAGGGTTCGCCGATGATCGCGCCCGCAGGTGGCGCGCACAGCCCCGGCAGCGCCGACAGCAGGTGCGGCACGCCGCGACACCCTGCCTCTTCATCGTAGGACAGGGCCAGATGAATCGGTGCCTGCAGGTCCATCGCCAGAAGATCTGGCACAATGGAAAGTGCGGCGGCGACAAAGCCCTTCATGTCGCAGGCCCCGCGTCCGATCAGCCGCCCCGCGTCTTCGCGCAGCGTGAAGGGATCGCCCTGCCAGCCCGGCTCATTGGCAGGCACCACGTCCAAGTGGCCTGACAAAACATATCCCGGCCGGTCGGCCGGGCCGATGGTGGCGAACAGGTTTGCCCTGTCGCCTTCCGGGCCGGGCAGGACATGCGCGTGCACGCCCCAGCCTGCCAGCCAGTCGCGGATAAACTCCACAATCGGGGCATTCGGTCGCCCGACCACGCTGTCAAAACCAACCAACTTTGCCAGCATCGCCTCAGGGGTCAGGTTTTGTGGTGTCATATGGTGCGGTCCCCTGTGGTTTTCGTCTGCTCAAAACTGCCCGATACGCGCTGATCGATGTCACCGTGTTTGGGCGCCTTCCGGCAGGCTGTGCCGCTGCCCGTCGCACAATCGCAATTTCCTGCGCTTGATCCGCCGAACGCAGCAAGCACTGTCGCAGGCAACCGCCGATGATGGGGCATCATCATGAACCGGAGACCCCCATGACCTTCCGTCCCAAATTCGTCAGCTTCGATTGCCATGGCACCATGATCTATTTCGATATGGCGAGTGCGGCGCGCGACCATTACAGCGTGCAGCTTTCACCCGAGCAGATGGAGAAATTCATCCGCGATTTTTCCGCCTACCGTCTGGATGAGGTGCTGCACGACTGGAAACCTTACGCCGAGATCGTCCACAATGCGCTGGAGCGCACCTGCAAACGCAACGGTGTGACCTTTGAGCCTGAGATCGCCGCAGAAATCTATGACCGCGTGCCAACATGGGGCCCGAACCCCGATGTGCCTGCCGGCCTTGCCAAAGTGGCAAAGGAATTCCCGCTGGTTGCGCTGACCAATTCCATGAATGATCAGATACCGTATAATATCGCCAAGCTGGGCGCGCCGGTTGCCCATGTGCTGACCGCCGAAAGCGCAGGCGCGTATAAGCCGCATATGCGCGCGTTTGAGTATATGTTTGATACGCTGGGCTGCGGGCCAGAGGACTTTCTGCATGTCTCATCGTCATTCCGCTACGATCTGATGACCGCGCATGATCTGGGCATCATCAACAAGGTCTGGGTCAACCGTGGGCATGAACCGGCGAACCCGTATTATGGTTATACCGAGGTTGCGGATGTTTCCGGCCTGCCCGCCGTGTTGGGCCTTTGAGCGATGAAATACCTATCATACTGGCACGATACCGCGCCTGCTTTTGGCGGCGGGCAGTCCGGCCCGGTGGATGGCCGGTTTGATGTGGTGGTGATCGGTGCGGGCTTTACCGGTCTGAATGCCGCGCGCAAACTGGCGCGGCAGGGGGTCAGCGTCGCCGTGCTGGAGGCGGCGCATGTCGGAGCAGGGGCGTCAGGCCGCAATGGCGGGCATCTGAACAACGGCATTGCGCATGGCTACGGCGATGCAAAGGCGCATCTGGGCGCGGAACGGGCGCGCGCGCTGTACCGCGCGTTCGACCGCTCCATCGACACGATTGAGGACTTGATTGCCGAGGAACAGATCGCCTGCGATTTTCGCCGTGCGGGCAAGCTGAAGCTGGCGTCAAAACCGTCGCATGTCGCGGGCCTCAGGGCCAATCAGGAACTGATCGCGCGAGAGGTTGACGCCGCCACGCGCTGGATCGACCGCGCCGATCTGGCACCTGAGATCGGGTCAGAGGCGTTTCACGGCGCGGCGCTGTTTGAAAAATCCGCCATGATGCATATGGGCAAATACCTGACCGGGCTTGCCGATGCCGCCCATCGCCATGGCGCGGTGATCTGGGAAAACGCGCCCGTCACGGGCCGCACCAGTACACGCGACGGCTGGACCATCGACACCCCGCGCGGACAGTTGCAAGCGGATACCGTGATTGCCGCGACCGGGGCCTATTCGGCGCAGGTGCCACAGGCGCCGCTGGGGTATTTCCGGCAGCGGATCATCCCCATGGCGTCGTTCCTGATCGCCACGCGGCCATTGAGCGATGCCGAGGTTGCAGCGACCATGCCCGGCAACCGGACCTGCGTGAATTCGCTCAACATCGGGAATTATTTCCGGCTTTCACCGGATAACCGGCTGATCTTTGGCGGTCGGGCGCGGTTTTCCGCCGTGTCGGATCAACGCTCGGACGCACAGTCGGGCCAGATACTGCGCGCCGCAATGGCGGGGATTTTCCCGCATCTGGCAGAGGTTCAGGTTGATTATTGCTGGGGCGGGTTGGTCGGCATGACGCGTGACCGCTTTCCCCGCGCGGGCACAGCGGACGGTATGATTTATGGTATGGGGTATTCCGGCCATGGGGCGCAGTTTTCCACCCTTCTGGGCCAGGTGCTGGCCGATCTGGCGATGGGGCGCAGGGATACCAACCCGCTGGACGGGCTGGACTGGCCCGCAGTGCCCGCGCTGAACGGCAAGCCGTGGTTTCTGCCGCTGGCGGGGATGTGGTTCAAGATGAAGGACTGGCTGTCTTAAACCGCCGCAAGCCCAAAGTCGGCGGCCGATCCCGCAGGGCGGAGCCGTGCGCAATCCCGGCCCTGCGCGCGGCGTGTCGTTTGGCGCGGGCATCAGCCCAGCGAATGCGCGGCCAGCCCGAAAGTCACCATACCTTCGCTGGCGCGGCGATGCGGCCCGATCCGCATTTCGGTGACGGTATCGAACCGCGCCATGCCCGCCGCGCTAAGAAACCCGGTCAGCGCCTGCCCCTGAGACGGAGTGTCAACGCGCAGAAACTTTCCCTGGCATTGGGCGATTAATGGCGCGGCAATGTGCACTGCCATTTCTTCGGACTCCGCAACCAACGGCCCAAGCACATACCCTTTGCCGAAAGGCCGACGCAGGGCGTAGCCGCAGGGCCGCCCGTTGCGCATGGCGATCATCCCGGCTGAAACGCCTATCAACGCGCCAAGCAGCGGGCCACGATCTGCCCCGAACGCCTCTGCGTCCATCTGCGCGATTGCCGGGGCATCATCAAGGGTGACCGGCATCAGTTCAACGCCGGGCATAGCGTCAGGCTGAGGCACGGTGCCGACAATGCCCTGATGCTGATAGATCGTCCCGACATGGATGAAACCGACGCTGAGATACAGCCGGTAGCCGGACCGCGTGGCGTTCAGCCGCAGGTCGCGCCCATCGCAATCGCGCATGATACGTTGCAGCAACCAACGCCCGCCGCCCTGCGCCTGTAACCGCGGCGGTGTCACCATCATCCCCAACGTGGCAAAATCCTTGCCCATCGGGAAACGCATGGCAGAACCGACGGCGCGGCCAATCTCATCCACTGCGATATATCCCTGTCCCTGGGCGATCAGGAACTCCAGATCGTTTTCGCGGTGCGGCCAGAATACGCTGACGGTCAGTTCATGCAGCAGCGCGCGGCCCTGCGGGGTGATCGGCACGGTTTGTGCCTCAAACGCATTGATCCGCAGTTTCTCTTGCGGTTCCCCGGGCGTCGCTGTTGCCGGGTTATGGTCTTGCGTCAGGTCCCCTGTCTGATCTCCGGCATGATTGCTCATTTGCCACTCTCCTGTTTCTCCGGGACGGTCCGGTTCCGGGCTTACCTGTTCCAATCCGCTGAGATATTAACCCGACTGATGCAGCATGTTCACCTGAATACACTATGGGATTAACAGTAAAGCCTTTTGCAGGTGCATTCCAGGATATGGCCCGGCGGGGCACATTCTCAACACCCGGACGACGAGGCCGCGGGTGGCCGGAAGCCGCCTCGCTTGCTTTGGGGCCAGTCGCCCCGCCGCGTTCGCCCCACATCAGGCCCTGCGCCCCTCTTCAGCGCTGCGCCCGCCACAGGGCAAAGCGGTCTTGCAAGCCATAGAACTTGATGAACGCGGGCATGAACCACGGGGTGCCATTGTAAAAAGGCACAGCTGCGGGGGGGCGGAAGTCGAATGCGGTGCGGCCTTCTACCGTGTCGCCCAACAGACGATGGGCCGCACGGCTGCCGACCCAGGTGGCCCAGACCACGCCCGAGCCGCAGAAGCCGCTGGCGTATACCACGCCATCGCGTTCAAACAGACGTGGCAGCATATCTCGGTTCATCGCTACATTGCCAAACCAGCTGTGGGCCAGACGGACATCGGACAGCTCGGGGAACAGCTCGGCCAGTCCCGCGCGCAGGCGCAGCGTCGGGGCGGCGGGATCGCCGACCCAACTGCTGTCGCGTCCGCCCAGCAAAATGCGTTTGCCGTCCGGCGTGGGGCGATAGTAAAAGCCCAATTGGCGGTTTTCGCCCATCATCATGCGACGGGGCATCAGTTTCGCCATCAGGTCGGGCGAAAGTTCCTCGGTCACGATGATGCGGCTGCGCACCGGCACCAGACGGCGTCGCAGATATGGGGCGGCCGCGTCGGTATAGCCATTGGTGCAGACCAGCACCTGTTGCGCCGTGGTTTTGCCAGCGCTTGACGTGACATCAAACCCCGCAGCGTCGCGGGTGATGGCGGTGACGGGCGTGTGACAATGCACCATCACCCCTGCGGCCAGCGCCACGCGCAACAATTCGGCGTGGAACTTGGCCGGGTGCAGCCCGCCGATATCCATGCGCACCACGCCGCCGCGATAGAAATCCGTACCGATATAGCCGCGCTGTTCGGCATGGGGCACCGCATAGGCGTCGATACCCAGCCGTTTGGCCAGACCTTCAGCAGCACGGGCCATTTCATCATATTGCTGATAGCCAAGCGCGGCGCGGAACGCGCCGGTCAGCTGGAAGTCGCATGAGATCTCTTCGGTTTTCAAGAAGTCATAGAGGAATTCGCGCGCGCGCTTGCCTTCGGATTCGATCTCGAACGCCGTTTTTTCACCGAACTTGCGCGTCAGAGCGGCAAGGCCGGGCCGGATGCTGCCTGAGGTAATGCCGCCATTGCGCGAGGATGCCCCCTCTCCGGGGTTCATCGCATCGAAGACCGCGACCGAGCGTCCCGCCCGCACCAATGTCAGCGCCGCCGAAAGCCCGGCATAGCCGGCACCTACAATCGCCACATCGACACGAGGGGCAAGCGGTTGTCCGGGTACCCCACCGACGGGCGCCGCCTCCCACCAATAGGGTGTGGCTTTATCGGCCGGACGCGGTTGAATGGTCATGGGAATGCCCTCAGAGGTTGTCGTTCCGCACGTCGAGCGCATCGCGCAGCCCGTCGCCGATGAAGTTGAAGCTGGTTACGGCAATGGTGATAGCCGCGCCGGGAATAATTGCAAGCCATGGCGCGGTGGCCAGATATTGCTGCGCCCCGTTCAGCATATTGCCCCAGCTTGGCAGGGGCGGCTGGATGCCGTAGCCCAAAAAGCTGATATACGCCTCCAGCAGAATGGCGCGCGCCACGGTCAGGGTTGCGGCGACAATGATCGGCCCCATGGCATTGGGCAAAATCTCGCGAAACATGATATGCGCCTGCCCTAGCCCCAGCATCCGGCCCGCCAGCACGAATTCCCGTTCTTTCAGGGATCGCACCTCGGCCTCGACAATGCGGGCGACTTCCATCCAGCCGGTCAGTGCAATGATGATCGTGATCATGATCGGACTGGGTTTCAGCGCGACCGCCAGCGCCAGCAGCAGAAAGATCGTGGGAAAGGACAAAAAGCCATCCACCGTTCGCATCAGCAGCGCATTGACCCAGCCACCACTATAGCCCGCGATAACACCGACCAACGTGCCCAGCAATGTGGCCAGCAGCATGGCAAACAGCCCCACCAGCAGTGAGATACGCCCCGCCATGAACAACCGTGCCGCAATATCGCGGCCCAGCGGATCGGTGCCTAGATAATGATAGCCAGTCAAAGGCGGTGAAAACCGCGCCCGCAAATCGACGAATAGCGAGTCATACGGCAGCAGGTAGGGTCCGATCACGCAGGTCAACGTTAACAGTGTGATCATTGCCAGCCCGAACATGGCCAGTTTGTTGCTTAGAAAACGGCGCAGAACCCGGTTCTGAAACCAGCGGGCCTGAGTTGGTCGGGTTGCGGTAATCGTGTTCATGAGGATGCCTCTTTTTGCCCGGTGCCTGCCATCAGGCCAGACGAATGCGCGGATCGACCAATGCAACGACGACATCGGCGACGAAGTTGGCGGCAATGGTCAGGATGGCCGAGAACATCAACAGCCCCATGACCACCGGATAATCGCTGTAGCCCAGGCTATCGAGGAACAGCCGCCCCATCCCCGGCCAGGTGAAAACCGTTTCGGTCACCAATGCGCCGGTCAACAGCGACGGCAGTTGCACCCCCGCCAGCGTGATCATCGGCAACAGAGCATTGCCCACGACATGTTTCATGATGACGCGCCGTTCGGGCACACCCTTGGCGCGGGCGGTCTTTACAAATTCCTGACTGATCGCGTCCAGCGTGGCGGCGCGCATGAACCGGCTCCAGATCGCGATATGCACCAGCGCCAGCACGACAGAGGGCATGATCAGGTGGTGCAGATAGTTCATCACCGACGCATCGCCGATTGTGTACATATTGCCTGCCGGAAACCATCCCAGCCGCAGGGAAAAGACATAGATGCCGATCAGACCAAACCAGAAGGTCGGGATCGACAGCGCGATCATGGCACCGACCGTGGCGACATAGTCAAAGCTGGAATAGCGGTGCGTTGCGCCCCGTATGCCGATCCATGTGCCGATGGATACCGCGATGACGGTGGCCGACCCCATCAGCAGCAATGTCGCGTAAACATGACGCCCGATAACGGTCAGCACCGGGTTGCCATCGCGGAACGAGGTGCCCCAGTCGCCCTGCAACATGCCCGAGGCCCAGTCGAGGTATTGCACCCAAAGCGGCCGATCAAGACCCAGCTGCGCCGCGATGCGTATCCTGTCATCCTGGGTCATGCCGGGATCAAGCGCGTATTGCGCCAAAGGCCCGCCGGGGATCAGGTTGAGAACGACAAAACCGATGATTGAAACAATCACCAGCAATACGAGGCTCTGCAAAAGGCGTCCGAACAGGAATGCGACCGTGTTTCCCTCCTTGCGGGGCTGTCAGGTGGGGTAGGTAAGTGTCGCCCGCGCAGATCATGCGCGGGCGACGGTGGTCTGATCAGGCCCAGTACCAGCCTGCGGCATGCCAGGTTTCGCTGCGGGTGTTAGTGTTGGGAACAAAGCCTTCGATCCCCGCCTTGCGCCCCATGACCTGAGTGTAGGCAAACAGGGGCAGATACGGCAGATCATCGCGGATGATTTCTTGCACACGCAGATAGATCTCGCGCCGCTGCTCACGGTCGAAGGTACGCGCACCCTCTTCTAGCAAGGCGTCTACCTCGGGGTTGGAATACTGTCCGGTGTTTGAGCCCCGGCCGCCCTGTGCGGTAATCGCGACACTGTGAAACCGGTTGGTGACGTCCGGATCGGCGGCGATCAGGTAGGTGACGCCGACCATCGCAGAATCGAATTGCGACATCCCCCAGAAATCACCCCACATCACGGCGGCAGGCAGGTTTTCGATGTTCATTTCCACACCGATATCCCGGAAGGTCTGCTGGACAAACTGCTGCGCCTGTTCGCGCAGATGGGCGCCAGTGGTGGTGGAGTTGTTGAACGACAGCCGCACACCGTCTTTTGCGCGGATACCGTCAGAACCGGGTGCCCAGCCTGCTTCGTCCAGAATCTGGCGCGCCTTTTCCAGATTGAACTCATGCGTGGGCAGGCCGTCGTGGTAGTAATACGACTGACGCGGCATGAAAGTTTCGGTCTGATTGGGCAGGCCATAGTACAGCACATCAACGATCGAGTCGCGGTCCAGCGCCAGATACAGCGCTTCGCGCACGGCGCGTTCCTTGAATTGTGGGCGTTCCAGATTCAGATAAATCGACTCGATCGACGTGGCGGGAACCAGATCCACGACGCGGTCGGGCAGGTTGCGGGCCGCCTCATAATTATCCTGGGTGATATAGGCACGACCGACCAGATCAATAGCACCGCTCTGGAATTGGGTGAACAGGACCGTCATGTCGGGGATGTAGCGGAAGATCAGTTCTTCGATATACGGCCCCTCCCCAAAATAGTCGGGGTTGGCAACCAGCGTCAGGTTGTCACCTGCCGTGCGCTGACCCCAGCGGAAAGCACCGGTGCCGATGGGCGCGCGGTTGAAGGCGGCTTCGTTGGGGTTGTCATCTGCGCCCAGAATATGGGCGGGTACGATGAAGGTTTCCGTCAGGAAGGACATATAGGGCGCAAACGGTTCTTCCATCCGCCAGGTGATTTCGGTGGGCGAAACAACTTCAATATCGCGCACAAGGTTGTGGCCCGTGGTGCGCCATGCGCGGAAGTCAGGATTGACGATCAGTTCAAGGGTGAACTTCACATCTTCTGCCGTGAACAGCTCGCCATCATGCCAGCGCACATCGTCGCGCAGGCGGATACGCCATTGCAGGCCGTCTTCTGAAATGCCGCCGTTTTCCTGCGTGGGGACTTCGGTTGCCAGATTGGGCACGATGACCCCTTCTTCCGTGATGCGGAACAGCGCGTCGAACACCGAGAAATGGACGTTATCATCCACTTCGATCTTTGGCATCAGCGGGTTGAAGACAGTGGGTTCTTGCGAAACGCCCACGATAATCCGGCCCGAAGGCGCGTCGGGGGGCGTTTGGGCGAAGGCAGGCTTGCCCAGCAGATTGGGAGCAAGCAGCGCTGCGGCACTTGCGCCCATAATGCCAAGGGCATTACGACGTGAAAGGCCCGATCCGGTCTTTGGGTTATTGGTCATCTGGTAGTCTCCCTTGTTGAATGATATTTATTTTTTTTGGTCAGGATTGGGCCGAGGCTGTGTGAAAACTCGTTTGATCATGGCTTGCTGCGGAACGGCGCTCTTCCGAGCGCCAAGAGAAGGGATTTTGTTCTGACGGGAGGCGCGCACTGCCGCATACCTAGAAAAAAATTCTCGCTAAATTCGTTAAATCTGAGTTTTCACACAACCTCGGCCGGTTCCGGTTCAGGCGCACGCGCGCTTTCCCCTGGAATGGCGGCCACCAGCTCACGCGTGTAGGCAGAGCGGGCATTAGTAAAAATCTGTGAAGGCGGACCCTGTTCGACGATCTTGCCCTTATGCATCACCACGATGTCGTCGCAGATCTGACTGGCAACGCGCAGGTCATGGGTGATGAAGATCATCGACACGCCGGTTTCGCGCTGAATCCGGTCCAGCAGTTCAAGGATTTGCGCCTGAATAGACACGTCCAGCGCTGAAACTGCTTCGTCCGCGACCAGCAGCTTGGGCTTGAACATCAGCGCGCGGGCAATGCCGATGCGCTGCCGCTGGCCGCCGGAAAACTCGTGCGGGTAGCGCCCGAACGCGCCGGGATCAAGGCCCACGAGCGTCAGCATCGCGCGCGCCTCTTCGCGGGCCTGCCCGGCAGGCATCCCGTGTGCGATGGGACCGACCGTCAGGATTGTGCCGACCGTCATCCGCGGATTGAGCGACGCGAAAGGGTCCTGAAAGATCATCTGGATCTTTGGGCGGATCGCGCGGAATTCCGATTCCGACAGGGCGGCCATATCCTGACCTTCAAACAGGATCTGACCCGAATCTGCGGCCATCAGTTTGATGAGCAGACGGCCCAGCGATGACTTGCCCGAACCGCTTTCGCCCACCACGCCCAGCGTGCTGCCGCGCGCCACGTTGAACGACACATCCTGCACTGCAGGCACCACGCGACGCGTGCCAAAGAACACGCTGCCGCTGGCATAGGTCTTGACCAGATTTTTGACCTGCAGCACGGGCTCGGTCGTTGCGGTGCCATCCTGCACACGGTTTCCGCTGCGCAGATGCGGGACCGCCGCAATCAGCCGCTGTGTATAGGGATGGGTCGGCGCTTTCAGCACCTGCGCGGCGCTGCACTGTTCGACGACATGGCCCTTTTCCATCACAACCACGCTGTCGGCGATTTCGGCAACAACGCCAAAATCATGCGTGATGAACATCACGCTCATGCCCTTGCGGCGCTGAATATCGCGGATCAGCTTCAGGATCTGCGCCTGTGTCGTCACGTCCAGTGCTGTTGTGGGCTCATCGGCGATCAGGATCGCGGGTTCCAGCGCCAGCGCCATGGCGATCATCACGCGCTGCCGCTGCCCGCCCGACAGGCGGAACGGATACTGGTGATACATCAGTTCGGGTTCTGGCAAACCCACCTCAATCAGCAGTTCCATCGCGCGTTCCTTGCGCGATACCCGCGTGCCGACCCCGTGCGAGGCCATCACTTCGTCAATCTGCGCGCCGACGGTCATTAACGGGTTCAGCGCCGACAGCGGGTCCTGGAAGATCATCGACACCACGCGCCCGCGCAGGCTGCGCAGGGCCTCGGCCCCCATGCCTACAATCTCGCGTTCTTCCAGCTTGATTGACCCGGCGCTGGTTTTCATCGCCTTTGGCAGCAAGCCCAGCATGGTGCTGGCCGTGACGGATTTGCCCGAACCGGATTCGCCCACCACACACAGGATCTGGCCGCGATGCAGGTCAAAGGACACATCCTCGACCGCGTGGCGACGCTCCATACCCGTCGGCAGCTCAATCGTCAGCCCGCGCACCGACAGGACGATTTCAGGTGCGGCGGGGGGTGTTGTCCCTGCTGTCATGGGTTCGGTCCCGACATAATGGCGATAAGGCGGGGCAGGGGGCGTGTCATCTCGGTCATTGAGGTGCGACTCCGGTTGAGAGGGACGACTCGTAAGTTTGAACCACGGTTAGTTCAGCATGGTCCGGCGCGCATAGAGAACCTGTCGAATCCGCGTGCCCGGACGGCAGGATTGGCTGTTGTTGTGTCAGCGTCAGGCATTTCCTTCTGCGTTGCCGGTCATACAACGCGATCATTCGTAGACGCAGACATAGATTTTTCGCACGGTCTCAATGGTCCGCCATACGCCCACAAAGCCGGGCTTCATCACGAAACTGTCGCCTGCGCGGAAGGTCTGGGTTGCGCCGCTGGTTTCCTCGATCTCGACCAGCCCCGACAGGATGTGACAGAATTCGAAGGTTGTGCCTTTGATCGAATGTGTCTCGCCGGGGGTGGCCTGCCAGATACCCGTCAGAACCTTGTCCGCATTCGAGGAATCCTGTGCCCATGTCTTGAATTCTGGCGCGCCGGAAATCAGCCTGTCGGGCTGTGGCATTGCCTCTTTTGGGGCGAAAGTGGGATTGGTGTCGATGGCGATCAGGTTGGACATGGAAACTCCTGGTGTCATGCGGGCGACGGGCATCATAGGGGCGACTGGCCTCGTTCTTATGGGTTCAGTTTGAACCGGGCATCGCAGCGTTGGATGCCGAATTCACCTGCGCCGCAGTGAATGATGGCGATCAGACAGCCGTCTGCGGTGGAATATTCCGGTCAGTCCCGCGCCGTCTCAGTCCGGGACTGAGAAGCCAAGGACAGACTTGACCTCCAGATATTCCAGCATGCCCTCGCGCCCGTATTCGCGCCCGTTGCCGGATTGTTTGTAGCCACCAAACGGCGCATGCGGGTCCCATGCGGGATAGTTCAGGTGCACTTGGCCCGCGCGGATCTGGGATGCGACGGCACGGGCAAGCGGCAGGTCACGGCCCTGCACATGCGCCCCAAGGCCATAGACAGTGTCGTTGGCGATGCGGATGGCGTCTTCAACGCTGTCATAGGGCAGGATGCACAGCACGGGGCCAAAGATTTCTTCCTGCGCGATCTGCATGTCCGGGCGCACCTGCGAAAAGACGGTCGGGCGCGCGAAAAAGCCGCGCACCATCCCCTCGGGTCGTCCCGGCCCGCCCGCGATCAGGTGCGCGCCTTCGGCGATGCCAACCGCGATCATGGTCTGAACCCGCGCGAACTGGGCGTGGTTGGCGATGGCTCCGTGGGTCACGCCGGGGTCCTGCGGGTCGCCGACGATGATCTGCTCCGCTGCGCGTATGGCGATTTCTTCAACCTCGGCCAGTTGCGTGCGCGGCACGATCATCCGCGTCGGCGCGCTGCATGACTGGCCCAGATTGCGCATCGCCGTCGCCACGCCCAGCGATACGGCGCGTTCCATATCCGCGTCGTGCAAGATCAGATTGGGCGATTTCCCCCCCAATTCCTGCGCCACGCGTTTGACCGTATCAGCGGCGGCCTTTGCCACCGCGATGCCCGCGCGGGTCGACCCGGTGATCGAGACCATGTCAACGCCCGGATGTGTGGCCATCGCCGCCCCCACTTCCGGCCCGTCGCCTTGCACCAGATTGAACACCCCTGCGGGAAAGCCCGCCTTTTCAACCAGTCCAGCAAACAACAACGCGCTCAGAGGGGCGAGTTCGCTGGGCTTCAGCACCACGCAGCATCCAGCGGCCAAGGCCGGGGCCACCTTTGCGGTGATCTGATACAGCGGCCAGTTCCACGGTGTGATCAGCGCGCACACGCCAATCGGTTCCCGGAAAATCGCCGTGGTGCCGCGCTGGCTTGTAAATTCAAACCGGGCCAGAACCTCGCGCGCGGTTCTGATATGGGCCACTGCCAAAGGCACTTGCGCGGCCTTCGCGTAGCTGAGCGCGGCGCCCATCTCCTGGCTCATGCAGTGGGCCAGCAGGGGGGCGTTGTCTTCCATCAACCCCTCCAGCCGCGCCAGCAGGGTGATGCGCGCGTCGGGGGCTGTCTGGCTCCATGCCGGAAAGGCGCGGGTTGCGGCGGCAACAGCCGCATCCACGTCGTGCCGGTCGCCCAGCGGGATGTGGCACAGCAAGGATTCCGTGGCGGGGTTGATGACGGCGGACGTCCCGGACCCGTGCGGCGCAACCCATCGGCCATCAATGAAGAACCGGCCCAGATTGCCGCTGTGTTTCAGGTGGTCAACGGGTGCGATCATGATGCGCGCCTTTCATTTGGGAGGATCGGGTGCGGGTGGCAAAGCGTGCGGGACGCGGCGGGCGGCACCGCGCTGCGGCTATGGGTGGGGCAAGCTGACGAATATCTGACCGTCGCGTTCGGACGTGGGGTGAACAGTCAGCGCGCCGCAGCCTTCGGGGGCGTGATGCGGGGCGCCGCTGCGCAGATCGAACTCTGCGAAATGCAGCGGGCAGATCAGCCGCCCGTCATCCACAAAGCCTTCTGACAGCGACGCGACAGCATGCGGGCAGCGGTCATCGGTGACAAAAGTCTGCCCGCCCTGCCGCGTTGCGCACAGCGCCCCCCGCGCGGAGTGCTCGATGCGCAGCAGAGCGCCTTCGGTCACATCGGCGGCGGGGCACAGAAGGTATTCCTTTCTTGCAGCCGTTGGGGCCGGGGCGGGTGTGCCTGGCGCCACCGGTTCGCTGAGCGACAGCCTGCGCGCCGCGCGGTGTATCGCCTCGGGCGTGTCGATGCCCACGGCGAAACTACCGAAATCCCAGAATTGACCGGACTGCGACAGAAGGCTGGCCTTCGGATCAGGTCGCCCGACGACCTGCACGCGGTGGCCAAACTGCTCGGACCAGAAGCGCAGCGGTTCCGGTGGCGGGGCGGGCTGGCCCAGAATGTGGCGCGCGACGCGGTCGGCCTGAAGATTGGCGTTTTGCCATGTCTCAAAACGCCCGCTGGGGGGTAGGGCGACATCGCCGATGGCAAATACCCCCTCATGCGAGGTGGCACCAGTTTCATCGGTCAGAATGCCGTTCGCGCAGTCTAGCCCCGCGCGGCGGGCCAGTCCGTCATTCGCCACCATCCCGATGGCCAGCAACAGATGATCCGCGGTCAGGTGCTGCCCGCCGACCTCGCAACGGACGCCGGTTTCAGTTTCATGAAACCGGGGTTCTACCCCGAAATGCAGTGTAATGCCATGCGCGCGGTGCAGTGCAGTCAGCGCGTCTGAGACAACGGGCGGGAGCATATGCGGCGCCAGCGCGGTGCTGCGCACGAACAGCGAAACCTCTGCACCGGCTATCCGCGCCGCCGCTGCGATTTCCATGCCAATCCAGCCACCGCCCAGAATGAACAGGCGCGTGCCCGGGTGCAGCGCCCCGGATAGGCGTGCGGCATCGTCTTGCGACCGCAGTTCATGCACCCTGCCATGCCCACGGTTCAAGCCCGGCAAACGCCGCGCCAGCCCACCCATGGCAAGGATCAGCGTGCCAAAGGACACAATGCTGCCGTCCGCCGTTTCGACCTGCCGCGCGTTCAGGTCTATTGCCTCAACGGGGGTGGCAAGGTCCAGCGCAAGATTGGCTGTTGCGGCGTCTTGCGCGCTGAGGAGCGGCGATACAATCGCGCCGGGGTTAAGTATATGCTTTGACAGGGGCGGGCGTTCATAGGGCAAGTGACGCTCGGCCGCGAAAATGCGGATTGGGCCCACATAGCCGTGTTTGCGCAACGCGCGCGCCGCCGTCACGCCCGCCTGTCCGCCGCCGACAATCACCACAGGCCCAGGGCCCTGCGCGGATGCTGTCGCGTGCAGCGGGGCGGCGACGTGCAAGGTGCCTGCGTCGATGACTTCGCAATATATCCCGAAATTCCGCTCAAACCGGCGGACGAGCGTGCGCAGAACGGCGGGGTCTTCGGGCAACCCGTCGCCGACGGGCAGGCTTGTGAAGCCACAACGCCCGCAGGGAACCGTACCGCGCAGACGCAGGCCGCCAAGGCTGAATTCCACCCCCAGCAGGGCATATTCGGGAATTTCACCGGCCAGATCGGGCAGGTCGACCAGCAGATTGGGCCGGAAGCGGCGCGCATCAATCGCGCTGTCGGGGATCGCGCGGCGCAGCGCCGCCATTGCCTGAAGACTCAGCAAATGCAGCGGCGCAACATTATAGCGGGGCCTGATTTCGGCATCATATGCGCGCAGGCTGGCCGGGCGACCCAGCACCTGCGCCACCTGCGCCTGCATGTCCGGGGTGTCTGCAGAAGCCCAATCAGTTCCATTGACCGACAGTTCCGGCCCGTTCGCGGTGAGCCGTGCGGAAAGCAGTGGGGCGGGATTCCAGCGTGCATCGCGGGCGGGATAGATATGTGCACCGTCCTCGTTGTCGAACAACCCGAAGGTGCGGTCGCCAAGCAAACCGCGCGGCCCAATTTCCGCGCGATCAAGCCGTTCACCGCCGAGTGAGCTGACAGGATAGCGCCATATTCCGGCCAGCTGCCCCTGGATCACCATGTCAGCCAACGCCCGATGCAATAACCCGGCGTCGTGCGCAACGTGGATCTGATGGTGGGCAGGGTTGTCCCTGGGTCGATTGTTTGGCACACGGCGTTGGCTCCATCCATCGAACTCCGGCTATGCTGTGCCGCAGCGTCTCTATTGGCGTGCGGCAGCGGCATGGCGGTAAAGATCAAGGTCAGCCTAAGGGCATAGCGCCACCAGTACCTGCCGATTTTCCGTGAATCTTAGAGAGATGCTGCTTAGAAGCGATAGACTGACGGCACAATATGGCACATCGCGCGGCACGCTTCGTCAAGGCGCAGATCGGGACATCAGCAGTTCCTTCGGCCGAGTCTTCAGATCCTCAACCATCGCGCGCTTCCGCCACTTCGCGACTGACTGAGGTGCTCCCCATTCCTTGGACAGGATCTGGTGCTTTTTTAGCTTTGATCTGCTCTTGCTGATCGGGTTGGGTTGCTTCGACTTTCAGCAGTAGACCGCTGCTGGTGGTCGGCCGCCAAGGGCTTTGTGCGGGCGGCGGTGATTGTAGAACACCATCCACTTCCGGAAGCCTGCGCGGGCCTGAGACCCGGTCTCCCAAGTGTGCAGATAAACGCACTCGTATTTCAGGGTTCGCCACAGACGCTCGATGAAGATGTTGTCCAGGTAGCGGCCCTTGCCATCCATCGAGATGCGGATGTCCGACCGGCACAAGCGGTCTGGCGAGGCAAATGACATGAACTGCGATCCCTGATCGCTGTTCATGATGTCCGGCGGGCCAAACCGATAGATCGCCTCGTTCAGTGCCTCGAACCGTCACTGCGCGCGCCGTGCAGCTGGAAAACGCGCTTTGCCAAGTCGATACCAATGAGAGTAACTTCGGACATGCATGCTCCTTCTTTTTATGATGGCTTTAACACTCACCACAATGGCACATTGCGATGCCGTCGGGAGGGGCATCCACGCCATCAACAGAGCCCTTCTAGTGCCGATGCAGATACTGGCACCAGACATACACAAGATGAAAGATCACTTGACAGTGCCATATACAATAGTTGTAGATAGCATCTATGTTCAATTATGAGAAAATACCCCTCCATTGGGTAAACAGGCTCGGCTTTGTTCTGCGAAAGGAACTGAGCGCGGTTTTCCGCGAGGCGGGTCATCCTGTCAGCCCGGAAGAATGGGCGATCCTGTTGGTGCTCTGGAAGCAAAGCCCCCAGACACCGGGCGCGCTGGCGGATGTCACGACCAAGGACAGAACGACCATCACCCGTCTGATTGACGCGATGGTGCGCAAGAATCTGGTCAGCCGCAGCGAAGATCCGGATGACCGGCGACGCAGCGTCGTGGCGGTCAGCGCACATGGTGTCGCGATGCAGGAAGATCTGGTGCGCCTTGCGCAAGGGCTGATCAACCGTGCCCTCACCGACATCCCCGCCGACGACATCGAAACGACAACACGCACCTTGCGGGCCATGACAGAAAATCTTCTGGTGCCTGCGCAAAGCGCCTCAGGACAAAGGATATCCGAAGATGGCTGACTACAACTACAGCGAATTTTCGACCACAGATTATGATTTCAAGAATGTGCATGGCCCGGAGATCGGGGACAAGGCACCGGATTTCGCGTTGATGACGACGGAGGGCGACACGAAGCGCCTGACGGATTTTACGGGGGACTTTCTGGTTCTGGAAATGGGCAGCATCACCTGCCCCCTGTTCCAGAGCAGGCGCGGGATCATGGAGACCCTCAACCGCCAGAGCGGGGTCAGCACGGCTGTGCTCTATGTACGCGAGGCCCATCCGGGGGCCGATGTTCCCGGCCACAAAAGCTTCGACGACAAGAAGGCCTGCGCGACCCGTCTGAAAGCCGAAGATGGCGAGACTAGAACCGTCTTCGTGGACGGTCTGGAGGGAGAGGCACACAGCGCCTATGGCAGCATGCCGAACGCGGTTTTCATCATCAACAGGAACGGCTGCGTGGTGTATCGGTCGGAATGGAACAACCCGTCGGCCACCCGCAAGGCCGTTGCGGCTCTCATCGCCGGGCGTGCGGTCACGGCAAAGGACTATTTCCGGCCAGCGGTGCCTGTGACCGTTTTCAGGACGCTTTCAAAGGCGGGGAAAGGATCTGCCGCCGATTTTTTCAAGGGACTCCCTTTCCTGATCTGGACGAACATCATCAAACGCAATCTGCGCCTGTTCTTTGGCCGCACCAGAACCGGGTCGGCGCGCACCACCTGCTAGGGCTGCGGCGGCTGTAGCAGCGTTCAGCCATCAGGCCTGAAACACTCCAGGGGCGTTGCTGCAGAACTCTGACCACAAAGGATTCACATCACGAATCCAGGTGGTTAGACGGGTGGCATGAGCAAGCCCGCTACCGCACGACGTACTGGTCCGCCTACAACGCTTCGCTCCGCAATCTCGGGTCGTTGCTGATCTGGCTGGATAAGGAGATGGCCTGACACGTGCCGCATGAAGGCGGCCCTGGGCGCCCGCCGATCTTCTCAGACGCGGCGATCCAGTTCTGTTTGTCGATTAAGGTGTTGTTCAAGTTGCCGCTGCGGCAGACCGCCGGGATGGTGGCGAGCCTGCTACGCCTGTCCGGCCGGGACTGGCCTGTTCCAGACTACTCCACACTGTGCCGCAGACAAAAGACCCTGAAGGTGCAGATCCCGTATCGCCGTGCCGACGGACCGCTGAACCTGCTGGTGGACAGCACGGGTATCAAGTTCCTTGGCGACGGGGAATGGCAGGCCTGGAAGCATGGTGTTCAGGGACGGCGCCAATGGCGCAAGGTCCATCTGGCCATGGACACCGCCACATCCGACATCCGCGCGGTCGAGTTCACGGGCGTTGTTGCAGACCTTCCTGAGAACAGGAGGTGCCAAAGTGGCATTTTTTGCACCGCCTGCAGCGGGACTTTCCCAAACGTCCTTGGCAAATTTTGCACTGCAGCTCTCAGGTTTTCAGAGGTGCAAAACCCGCCTTCTAGGCGGGTGGGGGACGGGCTCAATAGTGGTGGCGCGTTCGACGCTGTGCGGAACCTGCATCTATTTTCCATGAGGCTTGCCCCAAACAAAAGGTGCCAGGCTTTTCAGCCCGGCACCACTAACTGCCTGATCAAGGAAAACCTAGATCAGTTCAAGCCAGCAGAGAAAAGATAGACTTTCTCGTCCGGGCGCGGCTGCCAGTTTACGCGGTTGCTGACGCCATAGAAATCGGGCTGGAAATACATGTGCAGCCAAGGGCCGTCATCGTAGAAGACCTGCAGCATCTCGTCGATGATGACGCGGGTTTCTTCTTCGGTCTCGGCGGCGGCGATGTCTGCCCAACGATCGAACCAGCGTGGATCGTCCCAATGGGTGTAGTTGGTGCCTGCACTGACAGTGCTCAGATCGGCCATGTCATAGAGCGGTGACCAGAGCGCACCACCAGAGCCAAGGAAGAACAGCGGCCCGGCGTTGCGCTCGCGGATGAGCGGCACGAAGACCGAGGACCATTCCATCAGTTCAAGCTCAACGTCGATTCCCACATCGGTGAGGAACTGAGTCACGGCCTGCACGACGTTGGCGTCGTTCAGATAGCGGCCCTGACCAGCCTGGAAGCGGATCGAGAAACGTGTGCCGTCATCGCCGCGCGGCCAACCTGCTTCATCAAGAAGCTGTTCGGCCATTTCCGGATCGTAGGGATAGGGTTCCAGGCTCTGGTTGGCATTCGGCGGGTTGACGATGCCGGTCATCCTTTCGCATTCGAAGTTCAAAAGCTGCGTGCAGATGCCCGGAACATTGACCGCGTATTGAAGCGCACGGCGCACATCCGGGTTGGCGATGGCCTCTGCGCCAGGCATGTCGGCCATTGCTTCGGAAAGGTTGAACCCCACATACATGCGGCGGGTGCCTTGGATCGGCTCGACCACGGCGGTGCCGGAATTATTGATCACATCAAGCTGGTCGGGGGCGACGTTGGTGATAATGTCGACATTACCGGCCATGAGTTCTGCGGCGCGGGTAGAAGCCTCGGGAATGATCCGCCAGACGATGCGTTCAAAGCCGACCTCGGCGCCTTCGACGGCTTCGAGCACGACTTCAGAACCGCGCGACCAGTTCGTAATCTGGTAGTCACCCGATCCGACCGGATTGGAGGAGGCTTCGTCGAGGCTCATCGCCTCGTAGCTGTCCATGCAGTGAATGAAGACCTCAGCGATCAGGCCGAAGGCGATCTGGCTTTTCTGCGCGATGTTGATCTGGACGCGCAACTCATCAAGCGCCTCGGCGCTCTCGAAGCCGATGGAGGAGAACACAAAGCCCGGTGTGTTGCCGGTGAAGGCATTCTCCGGGTCAGCCGCGCGATTGAACGAATAGGCGGCGTCTTCGGCTGTTAGCGCCTCGCCGTCGTGACAGGTCAGCCCTTCGTTGAGCGTGTAGACATAAGCCAGCCCATCTTCAGAGATTTCGAGAGTATTCGCCAGATCGGGCTGCGCGACGCCGTCGCCATCCATGGAGAAGAGCGTTCCAAAAATATGGCGTGCGATGTTGGAGTTGTCGCGCGAGGAGATCGCGGCGGGCTCAAACGTCGTGATGTCCGCGCTGAGCCCGACGACGATGGTATCATCTGCAGCTTGTGCAAACGCCCCCGTCCCCATCGCGAGGCTCGCGGCCCCGGCGGTCAGTATCTTGTGGAGTCTCGGCATTGACTTTCCTTTCACCTGTTGGATGGATCTACATAGCCGTTGACACTCTTGGTGGTGCCTCAGGCCGCTTTTCGGTGATGTCGATGCCTTCGCCCTTTCGGGTCCAGACGCCGACGCTCAGAGGGCTTCCACAATCGTCACCGGGTCAAAGGCGGCGAGGATACGTGTGTGTTCGGAAATGAGGTCGATTGCGCGCTCGGTGTCACGCGCCTCAAGGGCATCGACGATCGGAGGGTGGTTGCGGGCGATTTCAGCCAGATTGCTCTCGTCGCGGTTGCGCAGAGCCATGATTTGATGGATGCGCAGGTAGAGGTTCTTCCACGAGGCGCGGAGCAAGTCGTGATCGGCCAGCGTGATGAGTGTGTGGTGAAAAGCCTCGTCGGCGGCGACCAGCGCTTCGAAATCATCGGCCTCGGCTGCTGCGGTCATCGTGTCGCAATGCTCACGCAACTGATGCAGCGGGGCACCGTTATCGAGGATGCGGCGCACCGCCATGACTTCGAACACCTCGCGGAGGGAATAGGTTTCGCCGACTTCGCGCGCAGTCAAAGGTTTCACGCGTTTGCCCTTGTAGGCGATGGTCTCGACGAGGCCATCATTTTCAAGAATCTGGATCGCCTCGCGGATCGGGGCGCGGCTCACGTTCATTTGCTCAGCCAGCGCGGTTTCCACGAGGCTCGTGCCTGGCTTGAGTCGGCCGCTCAGGATTGCGGCGGGCAGACGGTCTGCGACCTGAACGCGTAATGGGACGTTCTCGATCGGGGAGATGTCGTCGGGCAGGGTATCGGCGGCACGGGAGTTTGCGGTGTTCACGGCGTCAGTTCCTTGGAGCTGTTGCAGACAGCCGTCCGACGGGACGGTTTGCCCTTTTAGACGCTTTCGGCTGGTTCACCGAAGCGAATTCAACATATGTGGTGACGATAAGATTGCAGTCACCGCCTTGTATGGTTTCTTCTGTGTAATGTCGACAATCCATAAGTGGACAATGCGCCTCTGCTTTCGATCTTGTCAAGCGTGACACGCTGCGCATCCTGTCATAATGGTCGCACGTGTGGTCATGTGGTGTGTATACAGGCACTTGCGTGGCCAGAACCGACTTGGCGCAACTCGGGAACAATGCGGGCGCAGTCTTCTGTTGCCATTGGGCAGCGGGTGCGAAACACGCAACCCGAGGGTGGGTTAATGGGGCTGGGGATGTCGCCCTTGAGTATCGTGCGCGCCCGGCGGCGTCCTGGCTCGGGGACCGGGACCGCCGAGAGCAGCGCCTTGGTATAGGGGTGATTCGGGCGGGCGTAGAGATCGGCGGCGCTTGCGATCTCCATCACCTTGCCCAGGTACATGACGATTACGCGGTCACAGATATGTTCGACCACGCCGAGATCGTGGGCGATGAACAGCATCGTAAGGTCAAGATCGTTCTTTAGGTCTTCAAGCAGATTGATGACCTGCGCTTGAATCGACACGTCGAGCGCCGAGACGGGTTCGTCAGCGACGATGAATTCGGGCTCTACCGCCAAGGCGCGGGCAATGCCGATGCGTTGCCGCTGACCTCCGGAAAACTCATGCGGATAGCGCGCAAGGTGATCCGGTGAAAGGCCGACCTTTTCCAACAAAGCCGCAGCACGATCGTTATGTTCGGAAGCCTTTCCGATGCCATGCAGCCGCAAAGGGTGTGTGAGGACGTCGCGGACTTTTTCGCGGGGGTTCAGGCTCGCATAGGGATCCTGAAAGATGATCTGCATCCGCTTGCGATAGCTGCGTAGTTCTGCACGGCCAAGGCCCATGACATCGACACCACCGAACCGCACAGCACCACTCGTCGCTTCTTCAAGCCGCAGGATGGTGCGGCCCACAGTCGTCTTTCCCGAACCGCTCTCGCCGACAAGGCCAACGACTTCGCCGGGGTGAATCACGAAGGAGATACCATCCACTGCCTTCACGGAATTGACCACACGCTGCAGCACGCCACCGTGGATCGGGAAATGCTTGCGCAGGTTCTCGACCTGCAAGAGGGGCGCGGCTGAGGGAGACGACGACATCATGACGCATCCTTTTGAGACAGGTTCAGGTCGCGCCAGCGGGCGCATCGGATCATATGGCCGTCTGCCGCCTGTTCGAGAGGCGGCATCTCTGCGTGGCATATCTCGGTGGCGAATGCGCAACGCGGATGGAAGCGGCAGCCCTCCGGCAGCCGCGTCAGCGCGGGAACAGATCCCGGAATTGCCTGCAGGCGTACCTTGTTGACTGAGGAGCCAAGACGCGGGATGGAGTTCATCAGGCCAGCGGTATAGGGCATGCGCGGGTTGCGGAAAATTTCATTGACCGGGCCTGTCTCTACCACCTGTGCGGCATACATCACAACGACACGGTCCGCGACCTCGGCAACAACACCGAGATCATGCGTGATGAAAATGATCGCCATCCCCATCTTTTCCTGAAGGTCTTTCATCAATTCGAGCATCTGAGCCTGAATCGTCACATCGAGCGCTGTGGTCGGCTCGTCGGCGATCAGTATGCGTGGTTCGCAGGACAGCGCCATTGCGATCATCGCGCGCTGGCGCATGCCGCCCGACATCTCATGCGGGTAGTTATCGACCCGGCGTTTCGGCTCGGGGATGCCGACCAGCGACAGCATTTCGATGGCGCGCGCACGCGCGGCTGTTTTGGATAAGCCCTTGTGGCGGATCACCATTTCGGCGATCTGCTGACCGATGGTATGGACGGGGTTAAGGCTGGTCATTGGCTCCTGGAAGATCATGCCGATCTCCTTGCCGCGAATCTCACGCATTTGGACATCAGAATATTTTGAGATTTCCGT
This sequence comes from Roseicitreum antarcticum, assembly GCF_014681765.1. GTDB lineage: Bacteria > Pseudomonadota > Alphaproteobacteria > Rhodobacterales > Rhodobacteraceae > Roseicitreum > Roseicitreum antarcticum. The sequence goes on along the minus strand of NZ_CP061498.1, from coordinate 1,852,669 downwards.
GCCGCCGAGTTTGATACTGCCACCTGAAACGCGTCCAATATCTTTAGGAAGCAGGCCCATGATCGAAAGGCTCGTGACCGATTTTCCCGAACCGCTTTCGCCGACAATGGCGAGGGTTTCGCCGGGGTGGACATCGAAGCTGACCCCGTCGACAGCATTGATCGACAGTGTCCGTGACAGGTCGAACGTCGTCTTCAAATCGTGGACCTGAAGGATCGGAGTGGTGGTCTGATCATCAACGGGCATAAGGTGCCTTTTCTTTGAGCGGGGCCGAGCCGGAGCGGGGGGCCGGAGTGATGTTCCCGAATTGGGCGCTTGACGGGATAGGGCGCTGCATGTTTCTGTTGTCCAACTGTCGACAATATAAAATATACCCTGTTGGATGATCACCCCGGTTGTCAAGCGCGTGAGACAGGAACGATGCAAAATGAAGGAACGACGATGCAAGGTGCGGTTGGGCGACAAGTAGATGACACAAATTTCGGCAGCAAGACCGGGCAATCACGCCCGGATGTGCTGCGCATGATATGCTTGTAAGGGTCTGAGCCGATGTGGACATTCCTCGCACGACGTCTGCTGCAAAGTATCGTCGTCCTAATCGGCGTGACGCTGATCAGTTTCATCGCGCTGCAAATGGGTGGTGATCCGACATATCTGTTTGTGTCAGAGAGTGCCAGCGCCGAGGAAATCCAGCGCGCGCGCGTAGCGCTCGGCTTCGACAAGCCGTTGCCTGTGCAATACCTGACTTACGTTTGGAATGCGCTTCAGGGCGATTTCGGTAATTCGCTGAGCTATCGTCAACCTGCGATGGGGGTCGTGCTCGACGCGATGCCTGCGACGATCGAACTGACGTTCTTCTCGCTTGTATTGGCCATCGGCCTCTCAATCCCGCTGGGTATTTTTGCGGCGCTGAACCGAGGCCGCCCCGTCGACGGCGGTATAATGACGATCGCGATGCTCGGCCAGTCGATCCCAAATTTCTGGATGGGTATCATGATGATCCTGTTCTTTGGCCTATATCTTGGCTGGTTCCCGATCTCAGGGCATGTGCCGTTCCTCGAACCGCTTTTTGAGGGTGATTTTGTCACTGCGTTCAGCAATCTGCCGCGGTCGATGTACTACATGATCATGCCAGCGATCGCTGTAGGGACCTATACCTTGGCACGCAATGCGCGGCTGATTCGCTCGTCCATGCTGGAAGTGCTAGGACAGGATTATGTGCGGACCGCAAGATCGAAGGGGATTTCCGAACGGCGTGTCGTGATGAACCATGCGATGCGCAACGCTTGGCTGCCTGTTGTGACGATGATCGGGCTCGAATTCGGCTTCCTGCTCGGCGGGGTCGTCGTCGTTGAGACGGTGTTCTCTTATCCGGGTATCGGCCGGCTGGTGTTTAATGCCGTTAATCAACGCGATATCCCAGTAGTGCAGGCGAGCGTAATCTTGCTCGCGGCGGTCTTTATCCTGCTCAACCTGATCGTCGACCTGATCTACGCGCGCCTCGACCCGCGCGTGAAACTCTAGAGAGGCTGCGCCAATGAGCGAGACCAATACCAGGGCCAACGCGGCCAATTCGATCGCACCGCCGATCGTGTCCTATCGGCGGCGCGAGTTGCGGCGTGCGTTCCAGAGCCTTGCGACAAGCCGCTGGGCGCTTCTGGGCATGGTCATCTTGTTGGTCGTGACCTTCATCGCGATCTTCGGACCGGCGCTTGCGCCGTTCGACCCCAACCGACAGAACATCATGATGCGCCTGCTTGAACCCGCAGCTCCGGGTGCGGGTGGCATGACCTATTGGCTCGGCTCTGACCAGCTTGGCCGTGACGTTTTCTCGCGGCTGCTCTACGGGGCGCGGGTCTCGCTTCTCGTTGGGGTAGCGGCCATCGCGGTTGGCGGGACGCTCGGCACGGTGGCGGGTCTCGTTTCAGGCTATTTTGGTGGCTGGATCGACGATGTGATCATGCGGCTGGGTGATATCCAGCTAGCCTTCCCTTTCATCCTGCTGGCGATCATGTTCCTCGTGGTGCTCGGGCCGGGGCTGGTGAACATCATCCTTGTGCTGGGGATTGGGCAGTGGATCACGTATGCGCGGATCGTGCGGGCGCAAACGCTTTCGCTGCGAGAAAAGGAATTCGTTGAGGCTGCGCGCGCAATGGGCGACAGCACGTTCTCGATTCTGTTTCGGACAATCCTGCCGAACCTCGTTGCCCCGTTGACGGTCATTGCCTCGTTTAACGTCGCGGGCGTGATCCTGTCAGAGGCTGCACTTTCCTTCCTCGGTCTCGGCGTGCCACCTTCGGTTCCGACATGGGGCAGCATGCTTTCGGAAAGCCGAGACCACCTGCTGTCGAACAAGTGGTGGATGGCGGTCTTCCCTGGCCTCGCGATCGTGTTGACGGTGCTGGCCTTCAACATCATCGGCGATTGGCTGCGCGATTTCCTCGACCCGAGGCTGAAGGAAAATGGTTGAGGAAGCATAGGCTACTATCGGATGTGTTTGTGATTGGTCCGTCGTCAGTTTGCCGACCAACACGATTGATGCGGAGGTATAGATCAACGATCTTTTCGCCTGTCGCACCACTACCGCGAATAAACGTCTTCTACCCTGCTTGCCGGTGTATTGGCCTGCCGTCGTCGCATTCGACCTAGGTAAAGGCACAGCAATTTGTCAGCGACTGTGTGCTCGGTAGTGCGGCCCCGAAAGAAACGCGGCTCCATCGCCTGGGCGGCATGATTTCAACCCTTGGCAAAAGAGCTCGGTATAGTCTGCGGCGCCACAGGACTGACATGTGCTACCGTTCGGGTCGAGCGCACGCCGAAATTCACGCTTGCAAGAAGGGAGTGCCAGCAAGATCGAGAGTGTCCGATCTTCTGTGTAACTGGGATCTGGTCCATGCTTCCTGAGAGGAGCAAGGACGATGACGATTTCCAAGGAACTGCTGGACGAACTTCTGAAGGGCTGCGAGCGGCCTGAAGATTTGCTTGGCAATAACGGCTTGATGAAAGAGCTGAAGATCAAGCTGATGGAGCGGATGCTGGGCGCCGAACTGACCGCGCACCTGGGCTATGAGGACGGCAAGGAGGCGCCGCCCGATCAGGTTAACCGCCGCAACGGCTCATCCGCCAAGAGACTAAAAGGCCAAGACGGCGAACTGCCGATTGCCGTGCCGCGTGACCGGGACGGCAGCTTCGAGCCTGAACTGGTGAAGAAGGGCCAGACCCGGATCGATGGGATGGACGACAAGATCATCGGGCTCTACGCCGCCGGTCTGACGGTGCGTGATATCCGCGCCCATCTCGAGGACGTCTATGGCCTTCAGGTCTCGCCTGACCTGATCAGCCGCGTCACCGACGCCGTGCTGGACGAGGTCCGGGAATGGCAGTCCGGCGCTGGACCGAATGTATCCATCGTCATTTTCGACGCGCTCCGGGTGAAGATCCGCGATGCTGATAGCCGCATGGTGAAGAACAAGGCCGTGTATGTTGCCCTGGGCGTCTCACGGGACGGTGTTCGCGAGGTTCTGGGCCTGTGGATTGCCGAGAACGAAGGGGCCAAATTCTGGCTGTCGGTGATGAACGAACTCAAGAACCGGGGTGTCCAGGATATCCTGATTGCCGTCGTGGATGGCCTCAAAGGCTTCCCGGAAGCGATCACCGCCGCCTTTCCCGATGCCACAGTCCAGACGTGCATCGTTCATCTGGTGCGCCATTCCCTGAATTTCTGCGCCTGGAAGGATCGCAAGGCAGTCGCCGCCGATCTGCGCCTGATTTACGGCGCTCCAACCGCCGATCAGGCTGCCGCCGAACTGGATGCTTTCGAGGAAAAATGGGCCGAGAAATACGCCTCCATCGCTCCGGCATGGCGGCGGGCATGGCAGGAGGTGATCCCGTTCTTTGCCTTCGATCCGGCGATCCGCAAGATCATCTACACCACGAACGCCATCGAAAGCCTGAACCGTGTGATCCGCAAATCGATCAAGACCCGTGGTTCGTTCCCGACCGAGGAGGCTGCGACCAAGCTGATCTATCTGGCGATCCGCAATTTCGAGAAAGGTGGGCGGAATGTCCGGGAATGGTTTGCGGCCCGAAACCAATTCGCTATCATGTTCGACGAACGCTTCAACGCGTGACTGTATCTGAAACCCGCATGGACCGGGCCAGATACACAGAGTTCATGACACTCCCGCAAGATCACCCCCCAACGCAAAATAGCGTTAAAAGAGATGCGCGCAGCGGCCTTTAACCCAAACCTTCCAGTGAAGGTCGTAAACTAGAGCCTGGGAGTTGGGAAACTTTCATGACACGCCGACAAGAATAAAGAGAAAATCGCAAAAGACGCCGATGAAAATTTGCGCTCAACATGGCGCGCCAAGCACCAGTTCGTTCTTATATCCGACACCTGTTGCCAGTCGAAGCCACGCGTTCCTCTGAAAGAGTCGCATACGGGAGCTGTCTACACCCAAAGCTTGGCTCCGCATTTCAACACACCATGCAATGTCCCCGCACACCCTCAAGAGCTTTGCGCGTCGGCCAGTCGTGTCGTGCCATCAGGCAGGTCGTCGAAAGACGCGTAGTTCACGCTGTATAGTTGCGCATAAAGGCCGCCATGCGCCATTAGCGCATCGTGGTTGCCCTGTTCGAGCACGGCGCCTTCGCGCAGCACGATGATCCGGTCTGCATCGCGGATCGTGGCAAGGCGATGGGCGATCACCAGGCCGGTGCGTCCGTGCAGCAAGATCTTCAACGCTTTCTGGATCAGCATCTCGGTATAGCTGTCGATGCTGGCCGTCGCCTCGTCGAGCACGAGGATGCGGGCGTCGGCGACAAGGGCGCGGGCGAAGCTGACGAGTTGCCGCTGCCCGAGCGACAGCGCGCCGCCGCGTTCACCCATCATCGTCTCGTAGCCGCCAGGCAGGTCCATGATGAAATCATGCGCACCAACTGCGCGGGCGGCTGCAATCACTTCGTCGGTCGTAGCGTCGGTCTTGTTGTAGCGAATATTTTCCATCAACGTGCCGCTGAACAGGTACGGCTCCTGCAGGACCATCGCGATCTCACGTCCAAGCGAGGCGCGGCTTAGATCGCGGACGTCGTGCCCGCCGACGATGACTTGGCCGCCCTGCACGTCGTAGAACCGCTTTAGCAGCGCCATGGCGCTCGATTTTCCCGAGCCTGTCGGCCCGACAAGTGCTACCGTTTCCCCGGGGTTGACCTTGAAGCTGACGTCGCGCAACACTGGGCGCGAGGCATCGTAGCCGAAGGTAACATCGCGAAACTCCACGGCACCATCCGTATCGCGCGACAGGTCCACCGCACCGGGGGCGTCGGTGATCTCTACCGGCACATCGAGAACGTCGATAAGACGCTGCCCAGACGCCATCGCGCGCTGCATGACCGAATATTGCATCGTCAGCGAACGGATCGGATCGAAGAACCGCTGAATGTAGAATAGAAAGGCGACCATCACGCCAACCTCGATCTGCGCGTCCACGACCATCGCACCGCCGATCACCACGACCACAGCCATCGCGATGCCGGTGAGGCTGTCGACAAGAGGCACCATCACCTGCGCGTATTTCGACGCGGTGCTGTGCGCGCGCAGGGTCGCCATCGCCTTGTCATCATAAAGCGCGAAGTTGACCGGCTGGCGGTCCATGCCTTGCACGGTGCGCACGCCGTGGATCGCTTCTGCAAGCGCCCCGTTGGTGACCGAATTGGCGATATGCGCTGACATGAATGCTGCGCGCGCGCGCGGCAGCCAGATCACCCGCACGATGAACAACACCGGCAGGACGCAGAGCGTAAGCAGACCGAGTTGCCAGTCAAGCCAAAGCATCGAGACGATGATCCCGAACAGCAGTACCACGTCGCCGACAGAGAGGACGGAAGTTTCAAGAAACTCCTGCATCGCGTTCACGTCACCCTGCAGCCGCGACATCAGACGGCCCACCTCGGTCTTGTCCATGAAGCTCAGCGAGACATCCTGCAGATGGCCGAACATGGCGGTCCGGATGTCGAAAAGAACGTTCTCGGCGGCCTTGCCGACAACGCTTTCTTGCACCCAGGAAGCGGCAAAGTTGAGCGCGATGGTCAGCGCGAAGACCACCATCGTCCAGCGCAGGGTGGCGAGGCTTGCATCGCCGCCGACGATACCTTCGTCAATCGCGTGCCGGATGATGAGCGGGATGGCGAGCTGCGTACCAGTGAAGACGAGCACGGCAGCGATAGAGATGAAAAGCTCGCGGCGATAGGGCCGTACGAAGGCCGAGATCCGCCCGATGATGCGACCGTCGAAGACGCGGCCGAAAATCTCTTCCTCGATCCGGTGCGAACCAACGACAGCGCGGGGCGGGCGGCGTCCGTTGTCGCGGATGTCGCCGCGCTCGACTTCGAGTTCCTCGCTCATGGTTGGCCCTCTCCGGAGGTCTTGTCTGTTGTGCCAGACGCTGTCTTTATTTCGTCAGGACGCATCTGTAGCCGGTGCAGCGCGGCATAGCGCCCGTTCTGCGCCAGAAGTTCCTCGTGGCTGCCCTGCTCGATGATCCGGCCCTCTTCGAGGAAGAGGATACGGTCGGCATGCATCAGCGAATTGAGGCGATGCGCCACGATGATCGTCACCCGTTCGGCGGCACGGGCCTGGATCGTGGCGCGGATGCGTTGCTCGGTGCCGGCATCAACTGCGGCCGTGCTGTCATCGAAGATCAGGACGCTGGGGCGCAGCATAAGGGTCCGTGCAATAGTCATCCGTTGCCGTTGCCCGCCCGAAAGCGATGTCCCGCGTTCGCCCACGACGGTTTCGTATCCTGCGGGCAGGGTCGCAATGAACTGCGCGAGTTGCGCCGAAGCACTGGCATCTGCGATCTGCTGTGGCTGGGCCCAAGGGTCGCCATAGGCGATGTTGTTTTCAAGGCTCGTCGTGAATAGGAAGGCATCTTGCTGGACGACCACGACCGCATGGCGCAGCGACGCAAGGGTGACATCGCGAATGTCCTGCCCGTCGATGGTGATGCGCCCCGCTGTCACATCGTAGAACCGGGGGATGAGATGAGCGATCGTTGACTTGCCGCTGCCCGGCGGACCGATCAGGCCGATGGTTTCGCCCATACGCGCGGTAAAACTCAGCCCACCTATCGTGGACGTCCGGGATGTCGGATAGGTGAAGCTTACATCCTCGAAGCGCAGGACACCATCGGTCACGGCAAGCGGTGCGGCATCGGGTTTGTCAGTTATGGCTAGGTCCAGGTCGAGCAGTGCGAAAATGCGTTCGCCACAGGTTGCTGTGCGAGCGAAGGAATTGACGAGCATCCCGAGTTGGCGCACGGGCATCTGCAAGATCGTCATGAAGGTCAGGAAGGCTGTGAGCGTGCCAACCGTGATCTCGCCCGCAACGACCTTGCCGCTGCCGACCCAAAGCACGAGGCCCATCGCGGCGAAGAACGAAAGAGTCATCGCGCTGGTGTTGCGCACGCGGATATCCACACGCTCATGCGCCAGATCCAGCGCGCGGGTCGAGGCGGCGTCGAACTTGCCCATCTCATGCGGACGAGCGGCAAAGGCCCGGACGACGCGAATACCCGCAAGGTTCTCTTCCATCACACGGCTTAGCACCGACAGGCGGTTCTGCAGTTCGAGCCACGTGCCACGCAGTTTTAGTTGCGATACGGAACTGCGCCACGCCACGAACGGAACGAAGCTGAGCGCGAGCAGGCCGAGAATTACGTCGGTCGTGAGCAGCATGTAACCGCCGATTCCGATCAGGATACTGAGCAGGACGATCCGCACGAGGCCGGTGGAGAAGAACATCCGCACACCTTCGAGATCGAGCATGCCAAGCGTGATAAGATCGCCGGAGTGAACGCGGTCGTGAAAGCCAAAGCTGAGACGCTGGATCTTTTCGTAATAAGCAAGCCGGAGCGCATAGCCAACGCGGTGGCCAACGCTTTCAGAATAGTAGTTCTGGAAGGTGGTGAACACGCCGCGCCCGACCGAAACTGCGAGCACGAGTAGCGCTGTGGTCCACAGCGCTGCAGTGGCGTCCTGTCCTGCCGGATCTGTGATAAGGCGCTGCGTCTGGTCAACGGCGCGGCCCAGCAGGACAGGGATCAGCAGTTGAAGAACGGCGGCGATGAGGGTCGAAATTAGTGCTATCGCCACCATCCATGGAGAACGCAGCGAGAGCGCAGTGACGCGCCAGATCGTGCGCATACCGGCTTTCCATCCGGCTGTATCGGCTGCGCGCATGATCTCGTCGGGGGGCGTTTCTGCCATCGCCATCGGGGGTCTCCTATCCCTCTCCGCGACCGGAGGCGCCCGACGGATGCGTCGTGGGCTAACCTCTTTGTCGCGGTTTCATTCTGAGGGCAGGGGGAGCACGAAAGCCCCCTGACCGCCCTGTCCGGTCACCTCTCCTTGATGGTATACCGTCTTGCCGTGCAATATCGTCCGCGTGACGCAGCCGCGCAAACGACGGCCCTCCAAAAGATGCGCTACCTCGCGCGCATGTGTTTTCAGAGTCGAGGCCGCCATAACGGTTTCGCCCAGCAGGTCGACAAAGACAAGGTCTGCTTCGCTGCCCGGCAGAATTGCGCCCTTCTGTGGATAAAGGCCGTAGCGCTTTGCCCCGTTGGAACAGATAAGCTCATGCGCGCGTTTCAGCGTTAGTCGGCCCCCGGCGACGGCATCGAGCATCGCGGGCAACATGAATTCGATCCCGGGTACGCCCGGCGGGGCGTTCGGGAAGTCGCCTTCGGAGGCTTCTTTCTCGGCGCGCGAAAAGGGCGCATGATCAGTGGTGACATAGTTTATAACCCCGTCCGCGATGGCCTGCCAGAGCGCATCTTGATCGGATTGATGGCGGATCGGCGGATTGACCTTGCCATACACACCGACGCGGGCGACGTCTTCTTCTGTCATGAACAGATATTGCGGGCAGGTTTCGGCGGTAAAATCGGAGGTACCTGCAAAGGCGCGCAGCACGCGGACGGTCTCGGCGCTGGTGACATGGGCGATATGCAGCTTTGCCTGTGCTGACATGTTCATCACAAGTAGTTTCGCGACGGCCACGGATTCGCAGACGGCAGGTCGCGACAGGCCGTGGGTGGCGGCCTCTGCAGGGTCGAGCGACGCGGCCAAAGCTGCGAAATGCGCCAGCAACGACGCGCTTTCGGCATGAACGACGACAGGCCGCCCGGTACCCGCCAGCAGGCGCAGCGCGCGCAATTGGTCGGCCTCGTCGGGGAAAGCGAGGCCGTCGAACTCATCCCCCCTGCCTGCGGGTGCAGGTGTAGTGAAGATCTTGAACGCGATGGCGCCGAGGCGGATCATCTCGTCGCGCGTCGCCTCGGTCAGGTCCCCTGGGGCGGCATAGAGCGCGAAATCGATAACTGCATTCTCACTGAAATGGTCACGGCGGCGGGTGAATTCGGCAGGTGTCGAACAACAGGGTTTTGATATCGGCATCTCGAACAGGGTCGTCACGCCACCCGCCGCCGCCGCCCGCGTCTCCGACGCGACGGTGCCGCGCTCAGGATAGGCGGGGGCGCGAACGTGGAAGTGGATATCAACGATGCCGGGCAGAACTGTCTGACCCGTTGCGTCGATCACCTCCGTCGCATTGGGCGCATGGCCCGGCGCGTGCAGCCCAACGATCCGGCCGCCCGCGATCCCAATGTCGACACGGTGCAGGCCGTCGGGTAGCAATACATCGCCGCCCGCTATGACCAGGTCAAGGGCACTCACGCTTTCAACCCCAACTCGGTCAGCGCCTTTGCCACGCCGTCGAGATTCGTCAGCTTCATCGAGGCATAGTTTGGAGACAGCACCACGCCGTCTCCGCCCGCGCGATAGGTTGCCATGACCGAGCGATAGGCGATGTCGGGTGTGCATTTCGCCTGATCGGCGCGAACACGCGGCGCGTCGATACCAAGCCCCATGAAGACCTTTGCCTTGCCATGCACCCCGCGCACTGCGTCGGCGCATTGACTATACACGTAAGTGTCAGGGTCGAGACCGTCTTGCACCACGCTATCCAGCGCAGAACCCTGAATGTTCAGGATACCGTCAAGCACCTTCATCGCGGTTGCGGGGTCGAAATCGCGCAGGATTGTCTTCTGGAAGAAACCGAACTCCTTGTTCCAGATCTCGCCTGACTGATGCTGATAGGTGATCGGCTTGACCCAGTCAGCATACATCGTTTGCTCGTACCACGGCCATTGCGCACGGCGAAAGATGTTGAAATGGTTTCGGTTCCAGACGTTGAGGCCGAATGGCAAGTTCGGCTTGCACCATTTTACAAGGCCGTAAAGTTCGCGGTCGAGATCCTTGTTCCGTTCCAGCCAGAACTTCTCCCAGATCAGCACCTCGGGGTTTTGCATCAGCACCCGCAGGAAGGTAACGAAAGCGCCGTCGTCGAAACTCTCACCTGCGCGGGCGGCCTGCATGTACTCATACATGGCAATGCAGGCACGGCGGCACGCTTCCACATCAATGCCGCGCGCCAGCGCTTCGTGGCGGGTATGTTCAGAGAAATCGCCGGGGGCTTCGCCCTGCATCATCTGGTCGATCGGCGAGTTGCGTTCGTTGCACCACATGATGCCGTCGATATCGTGATTTCGGACCTGATCCTCGATGATCGCATGCATCCAGTTGCGATAATCGGGGTTTGAAGTGCTTGGCTCGTCTTTGCGGCGCCCGAAAACGTCGACTTCCATGCAGGTGGCAAGGTTCGGGATATCGATATTGTTGACCGAGCCGTGACCGGCATATTTGAAGAAAGGCTCCATCAGCTCGACATAAACCTTCATGCCCCGCGCATGTGCGGCGGGTACCACCAGATCAAGGATGTCGATGCCTTGCATTTCTGCGTCGGTGGCGCGGAAATCCTTGATCAGCGTCTTTGTGTAATACCTCGGGTCGGGATCGAAATAGGCGCCGCCTTTCATGGTGAAGGGCTCCGGCACGCCGTGATCGGGCCAGCCGTCGAGTTTGTGGCTGATGCTGCGCCCGGTCTTGAGGCCGAGCCAGGAAACGGTGCCGAGCATCAGCACGTTGACGCCAACGCGGTCCTTGAGCGTATCAAGCACGGTGTCGACGCCTTCGTCGATGAAGCTGATCGGGCTGACCTGAATGCCGACGAACTTGTTGTCCATGGTGGGCGTCATGTTCGGTGTGGTTTTAGTTTTGGTCGGATCACTCATGCGGATGTGCCTTTCTGGCGTCAATGAAGCCCCTGATCCGGCCCATTGCTTCCTTGATCAGCGGCAGGGGCTGCAGGTAGGAGATGCGGATGAAGTCGCTGTCGGGTTCGCCAAACATGTCGCCCGGAAAGACCATCACGCCGGTTTCACGCAGCAGCCCCTCGCAGAAGGCTTTGGCCTTCAGGCCAGTCGCGGAAATGTCGGTATAGATGTAGAACGCCCCACCTGGCGCGCCAAAACCCAGACCCGCGTCGCTGAGGGCGGTCATCAGATAATCGCGGCGCGTGGCATAGTCGCTGTACATCCGCTCCATATCGTCCTGCGGCCCGGTCAGCGCGGCGAGCGCCGCGTGCTGTGAGATGGTGCAGGTATTGATCGAAAGCGTGTGGCGCGGCTCGGTCAGCTTTTCGACGAAATCAGCGGGGGCGGCCAAGTAGCCGACGCGCCAGCCGGTCATCGCATAGGTCTTGGAAAAGCCGTTGAGCGTGATCGTGCGATCTTTCATCCCCGGCAGCGAGGCGAGCGACAGATGCTCATGCGGCGGATAGATTAGCTTCGCATAAATCTCATCGGCGATGACAAGAATGTCGTGCTTCACCGCCAGTTCCGCGATCTTGCGGATCGAATCGGGTGGGGTGACGGCACCTGTCGGGTTGTTGGGCGAGACGAGCACGAACATCCGGGTACGCGGTGTGATCCGCGCCTCGATCTCAGCGGGGTCCAGCGCGAAATCGTCGCGCGCATGCGTCGGGACGGGCACGGGAATGCCACCGCACAGATGCACTGCAGTGTCATATGTTGTGAAACGCGGCGAGGTGATCAGCACCTCGTCACCCTCCTGCACCAGCCCGAGCATGCACAGCATGATGCTTTCCTGCACACCGGCAGTCACCACGATTTCGTCGGGGCCATAGTCCAGATTGTATTCAGCGCGCAGGTTCGCGGCGATGGCTTCGCGCAGGGCGGGCAGTCCGGTCGGGCCAGTGTAATGGTGCTGGTTGTCATCAAGCGCCTGTTTCGCGGCGGCGACGATGTCGGCAGGCGTGTGAAAGTCAGGGTCACCGCGCCCCAGCGCGATGACGTTTTCCATACCAGCGGCGATGCCGAGCATCTTCGTGCGAAAGGCACCGTCTTCCTCGACTATTCGGGGGGCGGTACGTTGCAGTAAAAGCGAAGTGGTCATCCGTGCATCCTTTTCCCGTCGATGAAGGTCATCACAACCTTTTCGAGTGCATTCAGGTCCTGATCGGGTTTGCCGTCAACGACGATCATGTCGGCGAGCTTTCCAGTCTCGAGCGTGCCGAGTTTGTCGCCCATGCCATTCAGCACAGCGGCGCGCGCAGTGATGGCGCGCAGCGCATCAAGATTGTCGGGGCACACGCCCACCTCGACCATGAAGCCAAGCTCGGGCACGATACGGTCGTGTTCTACAGCAGGGCTGCCCGCATCAGTGCCAAAGACGATGGGCACGCCAGCCTTCGATGCGCGGACCAAGCCGTCGAAGCGGCTCTTGTCAGCGACCGCCTTTTTGCGTTCCTCGATCTTCCATTCGGGGATGCCAAAGGCCCGGGCGATCTCTTCATTGGCTTGAATGACCAGCGCGGAAAAGGTCGTCACGATGGGCAGCTTGCGGTCGAGCAGAAGCTGGATCGTGGCATCACTCATCGAGCCGCCATGTTCGATACAATCGACCCCGGCTTCGGCGACGCGGGCGATACATGTATCATAAGTTGCATGTGCGGTGATCGGCAGGCGGTTGCGATGCGCCTCGTCGATCACGGCGGCAAGTTCGTCATCGGTGAATTCGAGCGTGTCGTGGCAGGCCATGATCTTGATAAGATCCGCCCCGCGCTTGACTTGGTCGCGCACGGCGCGGCGCATTTCGTCGGCACCAGAGGCTTCGCGACAGACCCAATATGTATGTCCACCAGTCTGGATGATCGATTCACCCGAGACAAGCAGCCGTGGGCCGGGGAATATCCCCTGCGCGACAGCCTGTTTGGTGAAGAGGTTGGCATCATGCACGCCAAGATCCCGCACGAGGGTGATGCCGGCGCGCAAGGATTTAAGCATGTTTCCGGCGGCCTTGTAGGCGCGGATCTCAGGGGAATCGAACATGCTTTGCTGGCTGAGTTCGTGTATGCCGTCCCATGACAGATGCGCGTGGCTGTTCATCATGCCGGGCATCAGGGTCTTGCCGTTGGTGTCGAGCGTGTCGATACCCGCTGGCGCGGCGGCGCGCGGACCGACTGCGGCGATCTTGCCGTCCTTGACATGAACGAAGCCGTCTTCGATCACTTCGTCACCAACGCATGTGATTACGCGGCCAAAGAAAACCGTATTGACGGAGTCGCTTTGGAACATAGGTTTGGTGATCTTCTGATATTTCCAGGCTGCTGGTTCTGGCATCGAGGCCTCCTCAAATGGTGATGACGCGCGCGTCTATCGGTGTTTCGGTCTGGAATTGGGAGGGCACGGTCACGCCCGTTTCAGTCACGATCATTGTGTCGATGGTGCGATATCCATCGACACCAGGGCGGTAGACGCCCGGCTCGCTGGAAAATATCATGCCCGGCACGATGGGGGTCGCATCCCCTTGGGCAAGCCAGGGGGCTTCGTGCCCTTCTAGGCCCATGCCATGTCCAATCCGGTGACGGATCGTGTCGCTGAAGCCTGCCGTGCGGAGTACGCCTAGCGCGGCGTCATTGGCTTGCGAACAGGTGTGCCCGGCGGCACAGGCTGCGATTGCAGCATCATTGCAGGCTTGCATCGCCTGCATGATGCGGCGCTGTGCGGCAGATATCTGTCCTACGATCAGGGTCACACCGCTTTCCGCGTGATAGCCGCCAAGGCTGGCCCCAATCCCCGCGATCAGTGTTTCGCCAGCGCGCGGTCTGCGTTCAAGTACAGCGCCATGCGGCAGGGCGGCCCGTGGGCCGGAATGCACGCTGGCGGTGATGCCCATCGGCGTGCCCGCAAACGTGGTCTTGTGCTTGGCGGAGAGAGCGCCGCGTGCATGGCCCATGGCGTCGGCCATCAGGTCTGCCTCGGTCCCGCCCTGTGAAATGATGTCGCCCGCCGCTTCATACAGGCGACGCAGGAAGAGATCGGCGAAGCCTGCAGCCTCGGTGGCCAGCGCCACTTCCTCGGGTTCCTTGATCGCGCGGGCCTGCATCGCATGGTCGACAAGATCGAGCCGGGTGAGGCGCGCACGTGCGGCATCCAGCAGCGCCGCATCGAGCGTGTCGATGGCGACAGCGCGGCGACCGATCTGGTCGAGCATCCAGAGCACGGGGGGCACGTCCCCGGGGAACTCATCGTAGAACCGTGCGTCGCTGATGCCGGTGCCGTCAGCATTCTCGCGTTCGAGGCCGGGCAGCAACAGGATCGGTTCACCGTCAACCGGCAGCCAGAGGCCCATGGGCCGTTCGTTGGCTGAGAGGAACAGCCCGGTCGCATAGGCGAGGTTCGGCGCGCGCAGCAGCAAAAGCCCGTCAAGCCCCGCTGCCGCGGCCCGCTTGCGCAAACGGTCGCGGGTGCGGGCGTGGAAGGCTGCGGGCAGTGGGGCGAGGTCGCTCATAAAGTGGTGCCCCTGTAGGGGCCGCGCGCGTCGAGCGGTGTACTGAGGCCAAGCTCGCGACCCAGAGCGATCATGTCGGCCAGCACCACATCGTCGATCGGCACGCCGCCTGCCGATTTAGCCGCCGTGCGCCGTGCTTCTTGTTCGCCCGGCACGAGGATCTCGCCGAAACCGGGGCGCAGAGCGCGCGATTTGCACATTTCGACGAACTCACCCATCCGGCGCGCATAATCAGCAGGGTCCATGAACCAGGAGATGTCGATGGCCTGAAAGTAATGTGACACGTCGAGCTTACCGGGGTCGGCATATGGCATAAGGCCGTAGCCACCACCAGAGAGAACGCCGGTCATTGCCTCGGTCATGAAAGCAAGGCCATAACCCTTGTGCCCACCGATCCCCAGAAGCGCGCCCGCCATGGCGGCATTGGGATCGTCGGTCTCGTGGCCGTCGGGGGTCAGTGCCCAGTCGAGCGGCATCTTGCGCCCCTCGCGCGCGTTCCATTTCATCATGCCCTTGCCTGCGGTCGTCAGCGCGATATCGAGGACGACGGGAAAGCCCTTGTCGGACGGGGCCGCGATGGACCAGGGGTTGGTACCAGTGGCACCTTCGCGCCCGCCCCAGGGGGCCATTTCGGGGCCAGCATTGGTATAGGCGATGCCGACACAGCCGTGCTCGAGCGCCTGGCAGGCATGCACCGCGCTCGATCCGTAATGCGTCGAGTTTCGCACGATGACGGTGCCGATGCCGTTCTCTTTCGCCTTGCTGATCGCCAGACGCATCGCTTTGGCCGCAGCCACGGTGCCGATGCCATTATGCGCGTCGACGAGGGCGAGGGCGGGGCCTTCCTTGATGACAGACCAGCCCGCGCGTGGATTGACCTCGCCATTCCCGATCCGTTCTTGATAGCGGCGCAAGCGGGCCACCCCCTGCCCCTGACCAGGGTGAAACCGCAGTTCCGAGAAGACCAGCGCATCGGCAAAGATACCGGCATCCTCGGCCGTGAGGCCAAGCGCGGTGAAGCCCTCGGTCACGAAAGCACGCAACTGGTCGCGGTCGACATTCGTCATCGGAATCGGGGTGCTCATGCGCGCAGCCCCAGGATATCGGCGATATTGGTGCCCTGCGCGTCGTAGCATCCGAGCTGCCCTGCAGGTGCGGTCATCACCACGGTCATGCCCGGGCCGTAGCCTGCGCGGGGGCCGTCGGTCTGGCCGATGATGCCGATCGACATCGCACCACGTAGATAGCCGTGGTTGTAGCGGCTGTCGGTATCGGCAATCGCGATGACATCGCCAAGCCGCAGCTTGTCGAGACCATGCGCCGCAAGTTCCGCGCGGTCGGTCGATTGCATGTGCAGCGAACCGCCTTCCGAGGTCAGGCCTGCGCCCGCACCCACCATATGCGGCGGCACGATGGCGACGACACCGATGTTCAGTACGCCGCTTTCGAGTTTCTTCGGCAGTTTGTCGAACAGCGTGGGTGAGAGCGATTTGAACGCGACATCCGGGCATTCCGCCACGGAAAGGCCCACGCCTTCGCTGCGCAATGTGATCCGGTCATCCACCGCCAGTTTGCGGCGCGTCTCTTCATCGAAATGCACGATCACCTGATCGGAAAACCGCCCTGATTTGCCGGTGACGGTGCCGGTCGCGCCTTTTGCTGCGCCCGTGACCACCATTGCGGTATTGCCGACGCAGGCGAAAACGTTGAGGCCCCGGTTCTTGTTGGCATCGGGATGCAAGATGCTCACCCCCGGATGAATGCAATCTCCGGACCAGCCAAAAGCGCTGTCGCCGACGCTCACATTGTAGACGATGCCGCCGAACGTGGGCCACAGGAAGGCGCGGCCATCGGCATCGAGGCGATAGGGTTCAGCGGGCAGGCCCGAGAGCGACGGATTGGCGACCTGACCGAGGATCGAGACAGATACGAGATCGGCGGCATTGGTGGTGATGGTCATTGATTGGCTCATTTTTGGGCTCCCAGGTCGAGAAGGGTCGCGATGTTGGCGGCGGGGTCGATGGTGAAGTCGATTTCGCCATCACGGGCTGTCATCAGGGTCAGGATGCCAGGGCCGTGGCCGGTCATGATGCTGTCTCCGTGGATGCACAGGCAGATCGACACGGCACCCTTGCGGTAGGATCTGCCCCAATGGTGATCGGCATGCCGGATCGCGATGAGATCACCCAGACGCATCTGGTCGATGCCAAGCTCGGCCATCAACGCGCGGTCGCCCGACATCAGGTCCTGATCGACATATTCGGAGTTGAGTTCAGCACCCGACCCCATGATCCGCACCGGCAGCTCCATCGCCACCTTGATCTGCAGGCGGCCCGCCTCTTCCATGATTCCCATCGCGTGAAACAGGCGCGGGCTCATCTTTTTTAGCGCGACACCCGGGTGATCGCTGAGCGCGAGGCCCTGGCCTTTTGTCATGATCTGGATACGGTCACCCGGTGCCATCAGATCCTGAGCGTCTTCGTCGAACTGCACGAGGATGCGGGCATGTTCGCCGATGACGATCCCGCGTGCTCCGGCTGCAAGGCCACTCGTGACCATGGCCTCATTCCCGATGCAGTTGAGGTAATGCAGCGCATGGTGACGACCCGAATCGCCCTCGTCGTCGATCGAGACACCGGGTTCAACATGGTCACCTGCCCAGCCGAAGGCTCTGTCGCCGCAGCGCACGTTATAGGTTATGCCGAACATGCCTGGCAGCACGGCGGCGGTACCATCGGGATGGGGAATATACTGGCCGGGTCGCACGGCAGGCGTGGTAATCGCGCCGCTGACGGCCATCTCGACCAAAGAGGTTTCATTGGTTTTCGGGCTTTGCATTCTGGGCGGCTCCTGTGCTGGGTCGAGGCGATTTCCGAGGGCTTGGGCGGTGATTTGGTTTGACACCCGCAGTCTTCCTTGCCATCAGTATATTGTCGACATTGCGCTTGTTGAATGGGATACACGAGATGTACCCATAGTCAAGGCGCCAGCGCGCAGAGCCGGACACCGGATCATAAAACCCGGTCTGCGCCCCCGCCAGCGATGCAGAAGAAGCAGAAGGAGAGAGACAGAGATGAGTTATACCGGGTTGATCGAGGTCATGGGCCGCGTGAACGATTTTCTGAACGCAAGCTCTGTCCTGTCGTGGGATGCGCGGGTAATGATGCCGCGCGGCGGTAGTGCGAGCCGGTCCAAGCAACTGTCGACGCTGACCGTCGCCGCGCGCAATTTGCTCTGCTCGGACGAGGTGAAACGCGCGCTTGAGGGCGCAGAAAAGGACGTAGCGGGCAAGGCCGCAGACAGTCCGGAGGCGCGGTTGGTTGCGCAGGTGCAAGAAGCCATCGATTGGCACGAACGTATTCCCGCCGAGTTGCTGCGTCGCAAGACCGAGCTTGGCTCTGAGGCGCATGCCGTGTGGGCCGAGGCGCGCCGCACCGCCAATTTTGGCCTGTTTGAAGGTGCTCTGACGCAGATGGTCGAGATCAATCGCGAGATGGCTCAGGCCATCGGCTATGAGGACCATCCTTATGATGCGCTGATGTACCGGTTCGAGCCGGGCATGACGAAAAAGGGTCTCGACACTTTGTTCGCGCAGTTGCGCGAGGGGATGCTGCCGCTCGTCCGGGCGATCGCTCAAGCAGAGCAGCCGCGGTCGGAATTCTTGCGCCGCGATTATCCCGAGAACCAACAGATGGCCTTCGCGCTGAAAATGGCAGAAAAGATTGGCTACGATCTGGATCGTGGGCGTCTGGACCTGACGGTGCATCCGTTCGAAATCTCGTTCACCCGCAATGATGTGCGCATCACCACGCGGGTCGCGCGCAATTTCATGCAAATGTCGCTCTTCGGCGCGTTGCATGAGGCTGGCCACGGGATGTATGAACAGAACGTCGATCCGGCCTATACCCGGACGCCGCTGGCGACCGATCTCATCAGTCTCTATGCCGTTGGCGGCGTCAGCTTTGGCGCACATGAGAGCCAGTCGCGCCTGTGGGAAAATCATGTGGGCCGCAGCCGTGCTTTCTGGGCCAACCACATGGATGATATCCGCGCCGCCCATCCCGGCCTGCTTGATGACGTGACGCCCGAAGAATTCTACCGCGCGATCAACACTTCCGCTCCCAGCCTGATCCGTGTCGAGGCCGATGAGCTGACGTATGATTTCCACGTCATGCTGCGCTGCGAGCTTGAGGCGAAGATGGTGGACGGCAGCCTCGCGGTCGCCGATCTGCCAGAGGCGTGGAATGCCGGGATGAAAGATATGCTGGGCGTCGATGTGCCGGACGATGCTCACGGCGTTTTGCAAGATGTGCATTGGTCATCCGGGCAGATCGGGACCTTCTGCAATTACACCGTCGGAAACATCATGGCTGCACAACTGTTCGAGACAGCAACCGCAGGCGACCCTGCGATCAAGGCCGGTCTCGATGCCGCTGATTACGCGCCCCTGCGCAACTGGCTCAGCGAAAATGTGGCCCGGCACGGGCGCCGCTTCTCCCGCGACGAACTGCTTGAACAGGCCACAGGGCGGAAGCTCGATCCAGCACCCTACCTTGCCTATCTCAAGCAGAAATATTCCGAAATCTATGCGCTGGCCTGAGCGCGGGCGGAAAGGACAGATCAAATGACGACCATCGACAAACGATTGGCCAAGCGGGTCAAGCTCTCGGACGGGGCGCTCATCACCCGGATGCTCGACATCGCCGAGGGCCTCGACGACGTGATCAAACTGGGCCGTGGCGACCCGGACCTCGATACGCCCGCGCATATCGTCAAGGCCGGGCAGGACGCGTTGGCTAACGGTGCCACGCATTACACGCATCCGCTTGGTATCGCGCCCTTGCGCGAAGCGATCGCCGAGAATATCCGCACCTATGGCGGTGCCGACTATGCCACCGACGAAATCATGATCACCCCCGGCGGGCAGCAGGGCATGTTCATCATCGCGCTGTCGCTGCTTGATCCCGGTGACGAGATCATCGTGCCATGCCCAGGCTATAATCCGTATCAGCAGGCGGCGGAAATGTCGGAGGCGGTCGTGGTCAAGGTGCCGATGACGATGGCGACGAATTTTACGCTCACCGCCGAAATGGTCGCAGCGCGGATTACGCCGAAGTCGAAGATCCTTGTGCTCATCAATCCCAACAATCCGACCGGCACCGTCACCCCCCCCGACGAAGTGCGCAAGATTGCAGCGCTGGCACAGAAACACGACCTGATCGTGATCTCCGACGAGATCTATTCCCGCCTCACCTTTGGCAACAATACTGTCGTGCCGGTGGCGAGCCTGCCGGGGATGAAGGAGCGCACCATCACGCTGTCAGGCTTTTCCAAGGCCTACGCGATGACTGGCTGGCGGATTGGCTACCTTGCCGGGCCGCGTGCTCTGATCGCGCCGATGTCCGAGGTGAACCATGCTTTCGCCATTTCGACCGCTGCCGTCAGCCAGCACGCGGCTCTCGCCGCGATGACCGGTAGCCAGGATTGCGTGGAGGAGATGCGGCAGACCTATGACGGACGCCGCGCGGCGATCCTCCAAGGGCTGGACCGGATGGGCATGGGCTATGCCGAGCCGCAGGGGGCCTTCTACGTCTACGCCAATGTGGCGAGCCTGAATCTCGGGATCACGGCGGGGCAGTTCTGCGAGCGGCTTTTGGCACAGGGCAGGGTCATGATGTATCCCGGCACGATCTATGGTGACCACACTGACGATTTCATCCGCATGTCAATGACCCAGCCGGTGGATCGTATCCGCACCGCGATGACGCGAATGGCCGACG
Organism: Roseicitreum antarcticum; assembly: GCF_014681765.1. GTDB lineage: Bacteria > Pseudomonadota > Alphaproteobacteria > Rhodobacterales > Rhodobacteraceae > Roseicitreum > Roseicitreum antarcticum. Next base: position 1,832,114 of record NZ_CP061498.1, on the reverse strand, counting down.
TCGTTGAAAGTTTCCGCGCCGAGATGCGCGTTTCCGCAACCTGAAAACAGGACAGAATAATGACCGTCAAATCTGACAATCCGAACGTCAAGGGTATCAAGCACATGGCCTTCGCCGTGCGCGACGCAGAAGCCGCCCTGGCCGCTTACGCAAAGTTTCTGCATGTCCCCGCGACGACAGAGATCACCCATTTCGCAAAATCGGGCAACAAGGTCGCGCTATTCTACCTTGGTGGCATCGAATACCAGCTTTGCCAGTCCACCGAGAAAGGCGGCCGGTTTGACGCCTGGATCGAGGAGCGGAACGCAGAAGGGCTGCATCACATTTGCTACGAGGTCGACGACATCGATGCGGCGCTGGCCCATGCGCAGGCACAGGGCGCCGATCTGCGCGAATGCAAGGCCTGCAAGAAAACCGGCAGCCATGCGCACCCCGAAGGCTGGGTCGCGTTCCTCGACAATGACGCGGGCGGCATCGAGATCGAGTTCATGCAGGTCTACACGCCCGATCAGCTCAAGGCCTGGGAAGAGGGCGGGGCGGAGGCAGTTTGATGGCAACGCAAGCGAATGATAGCCTGACCGTTGGCACAGCGACTGCGAAACCGGGCGAGGCCGTGCGCGGCGTGATCCCCGGTCCGGCGCTGGCCGGTGGTGTCCAGGTAGCGATCCCCGTGACGGTCATCAACGGTGCTCATGCAGGGCCGACCTTCTGGGTCAACGCGGCGATCCACGGCGACGAGCCTGAGGGGCCGCTGGCCTGCATGCTCGCCTGCGCCCGCATCGACCCGGGCGCCTTGCGCGGCGCGGTGGTCCTCGTGCCCTGCGTCAATCCATTGGCTTTTTCGGCCGCAGAACGTGGCAATCCGCTCGACACTTTCGCCTATGACATGAACCGGTTCTATCCGGGCAAAGCCAGCGGCTATTTCACCGAACGTCTTGCGGACGCACATTGGCAGGCGATGAAAGACGTGGCCGATATGGAAATCTCGATCCATTCGGGCGGCGCGCATTCTTTCCTCGACAAGGCGATCTTCGTCGATGAACGCCCGGAAAGCGTGGAACTGGCAAAGGCGATGGGCGCGGGCTGGGGCTGCATCATGTCGAACTTCACCAAGTCAGGCAGCCCGATGGCGGCCCTGAACGGCGCGGGGAAGGTGGGGATCACCGTCGAACTGGGCGGACGGTCCTATACCTCGCCCGAGCGGTTCCGCTATGTGGGCGAGGAGCTGGCGAAGTCGATCCTGAACATATGCTTCCACTACGACATGCTGGATGGTCAAGCGACCTATCCCGATGATGCGACCAAAGGCCAGCAAGAGGCGCTGCTCGCACCTGCCTCGGGTATCTTTCTGCCCGAAGAGGGCGTGAAATTCCTGACCATGATGAAGGAAGGTGACCGCATTGCGCGGATCGTCGACATCTTCGGGGATGAGGTCGGCGTGCTTGAAGCGCCCGCTGACGGCATGTTCTTCGGGCTGCGCGCCTTGCCGAACGTAAATGCGGGCGACTGGTGCTGCTTTTTCAACAAGGTGGAGGGACCACGTGATTAGGGCGTCCTGCAAAACCAAAGGCTTGCACAACGCAACGCCGCGTCAGGCGGTCAGCCGGTGAGCGCGGCAGGGGAAGGGCGCGCGCGCGATCTGACGGGCTATGGTGCCAGTCCGCCCGAGATCCGCTGGCCGGGTGGCGCGGGATTGGCGGTGAACTTCGTCCTCAATGTTGAGGAAGGTTCCGAGTATTCCGTGGGTGATGGCGATGGGCGTTCTGAGGGTGCGCTGACTGAGGTGCGCGCGAGCCGTGTGCCAGAGGGCCACCGTGACCTTGCCGCTGAGAGCATGTATGAATATGGCGCGCGCGTTGGGTTCTGGCGTTTGCATCGCTTGTTTACTGGGCGTGGTGTACCGCTGACGGTTTTCGCAAGTGCGCAGGCGCTGGAGCGCTGTCCTGATATCGCCGCCGCCATCGCCGCGACTGACTGGGATCTCTGCGCCCATGGCTGGCGCTGGGTTGAGCATTACCTGATCGATCCGGCAACCGAAGAGCGTCATATCGCCGAGGCTCACAAGAGTCTTTTGCGCACTGTCGGGCGTGCGCCGCGCGGTTGGTATTGCCGCTATTCCGCATCCGAGGCGACGCGCAGCCTGGTTCAGGCTCACGGCGGGTTCGATTATGACAGCGATGCCTATAACGACGATCTGCCCTACTGGACCGAAGGGGTGCACGGGCCGCATCTGGTGATCCCCTATTCGATGGTCACCAATGACGCAAAGTTCCTCTCTGGCGACGTGTTCTCTGCGCGGGATTATGCGGATTTCCTGATCGACACGTTCGATGTGCTGCTGGATGAAGCGCGCGATGTGCCTCGGATGATGTCGATCGGCCTGCACGCCAGGGTGATCGGGCATCCGGGGCGGATCGCCGGGCTGATGCGGTTCATGGATCACATTGCCGAAAAACCGGGCGTCTGGATGTGCCGCCGTGCCGAGATCGCTGACCACTGGCGCGCGCAGATGCCGCCGCTGGGGGCAAGTTCATGAAAGCAAAGATTGAAAGCCGCGCCGTATCGCGGGCCGCGCCTTTGGTCCGCCGCCTGAGGCTGGTGTCCGCCGATGCTACTGCTTTCGCGCCGTTCGGTAGTTTCGTCACGCCGCCAGATCAGCCGGGCGAGCGTGCCTTCTACAGCGATGCCTTCACCGGCGCGCCTGCCGATAGCGCCGCTGTAGTCCATGTAAACAACGTAGTCGCGTCGGAACTGCCGCTGGAAGTGCGCCGGATCGAGAGGCATGCGCATGCGGCGCAATGCTTTATCCCGCTCGACGTGGCGCATTACCTCGTAATGGTGATGCCGTCAGATCCGGCGGGCGATCCTGATCCTGACGGTGCCATTGCCTTTGAGCTGCCGGGCACGACCGGTGTGATCTATGCGCCGGGCGTCTGGCATCTGGGTGCCACGGTGATTGGCCGGAACGGCCATTTTGTTGTGACCATGTGGCGCGGTGGCGCGCAGGCTGACGATGAATTCCGCGATATCGACCCGATCCTGCTGACCTGCTGATCCCTGCAGCATCAAACGAAAGACCTGGCATGACCCCCCGCAAGATCGAACTGTTCGTCCCGGCCATTCCCCCTTTCACGCCTGACCTCGCGGTCGACACTGCGCTGTTTGTCAGTTACGCCAAGGCGCTCTTGGCTGCGGTAGCAAATGTGATCCCCGCGATCAAGGCGGCGGTCGCGGCAAAGACCGGCGACGTCGGATTTGCCCGCGTGCGCCCGCCCTTCGTCGCAAGCGGCCCGGCGCAGACAGAGGCAATCGACGAAGCTGTGCGCCTCGCTGGCCCGCAAGACGCGCGATGAGTACTGGCGCGATCCTCGTCACGGGTGCGGGCGGTTTTGTCTGCTCGGAGATCGTATGCGCGCTTCGGCGCGCCGGGCATCAGGTAGTGGCGACCGATCGCAGTTTTGACGCGGCAACGCGCGCGCGGCTCCATGATGAGCACCTGATCGAAGCGCCGCTCGAAGAGGCGCTGGCAAGTATCGGTCGTTTGCAGGCAGTGATCCACGGCGCGGCGCTTACAGCAGATCCGCAGGCGCTTGGACTAACAGCGGCTGAACACTTGCGCCGCAACATCGGCATGGCCGCGTCGACGCTGGCGACGGCGCGTGAGCAGGGTGCAGCGCGTGCGCTGTTCCTCAGTTCGATGGGTGTTTTCGCGCCGCATGACGGGCCGGTTACGGCTGGCCGGGTAACCGAAGCGACGGTGCCGACGGGGGCCATTCCCTATGCGGCGGCAAAGCGCGCGGGTGAGATCCTCACTGCCGCCGCCGCCGATACACAGATGGACACGCTGTCGCTGCGGCTGGGCAACATCGCAGGCCCGCATGAGGCGATCCGTGACAGCCGCCAGCACCTGAGCCTGATCGGGCGGATGATCGCGCAAGCGCGCGCCACCGGGCAGATCACCCTGAATGGTCCCGAAGGTCTGCGCGAATGGGCCTGGTTGCCTGATCTGGCGGACGCTGTTGTCGAACTCTTGCATGCTCCTTGGGCCGGGGCGCGGGTGCTGCATGCAGGCACGCCGCCCGTGATCGGTCAACGCGCGTTGGCGGACGCGATTGCTGTGCGGATGCCCGGTGTGCGCGTTGTCGAACCATCGGACCAGACCTGCGGCGCCGCCCGCGCGCTCCGCCCGCCGATGGGCAGCGATCACGACGGTCCGATGCGGTCGGTCAACTGGACTGCGCCCGACACCATCCTCGACCGGCTCATCGCTGCGAAGGTGTTGACATGACAGCGTTGCGTCTGATCGTTGTGGGGCTGGGTGCGCGGGCGCGGACTTGGCTTGCCGTGGTGCAGGCAAACCCCGATGTCCAGATCGTGGCGCTGTGCGACCCCGATGCCGCCGCTCGCGCCCGTGCGGCAGAGGATTTTCCCGGTGTGCCGGTCGCTGCCGCGCTTGCCGATGTGACCGGCGTCGGCGCCGATGCTGCACTGCTCTGCACGCCCCCCGGCGGCCGTGACGCTCTGATTGAGATCTGCTGCGCTCATGGCCTCGCGATCCTTGCGGAGAAACCGCTTGCAGATGATGTTGGCACTGCCGCGCGTTTCGTTGCCATGGCTGAACGTGCGGGTGTGCATCTCATCGTGGGGCTGAACTTTCGCTATCTGGGCGTGACGCGCGCTTTGCGCGCGGTTCTTGACGCGGGCACCTATGGTACGCCGGAATTCGGGCGGTTCCTCTACGAACGCTGGCGCGATGGGCGGCAGCCGCATCTCAACCGTTATCCGCTGACGATGGTGCATCCGATGCTGTGGGAGCAGTCGATCCACCATTTCGATCTGATGCGCTTTGTCTACGGCGCCGAGCCAGAGCATGTCGCAGCGCAAACCTTCAACCCGTCATGGTCGATGTATGCGGGCGATGCCAATGTCTCGGCCCTGTTCGGCTTTCATGGCGGACTGCGTGTCACTTACCAAGGGACGTGGGCTGCGGGCATCGACCGTCTGGATTTTGATTGGCGTACTGATTGTTCGGACGGAATTGTGGTGCAGCGCGATATGTTCGGCGACCTTGCCGCCGGCCATCGCCACGACTCCAGCCTTACTGCAATACAATTGCCGCCACACGAGCCATGGATCAGTGATGCGACCGGGCTGCTGGAAATGTTTGTCGCCACCTGTCGGGGCGCGCCGCCCACCTGCACGGGGCGTGATCATCTGCAATCTCTCTACATGCTCGAAGCCTGCATTCTCGCCTCGGCCCGGCGCGCCGTCGTTACGATCGAGGAGGTCCGTATCCGCGCCACGGCAGGCGCATGAGCCAGTGATTATCAACAGAAGCCCGGAAAACCGGGCCATTCATCCAAGGGACATCGTTCCCGCCCAACCGGAAGGAACTACGCATGAAGACAGGATCACTGCTTCTGGCCGTCTCACCGGCCGCCGGATTGCCCTCCCTCGCAGCCGCACAGGCGCAACCCGGGCCTGAGACGCTCGTCGTTGGGCTCAGTGCCGATGCAAGCACCTTCGAGCCCGGTGAAATCCGTTCGATGGACAATTCCAACATCGCGCGGTTGATCTATACTGCGTTGACCCGAATAGACGACGAAGGCAACATCGTGCCGCGACTTGCGACGGGATGGACCATCAGCGACGACGGTACGCGCATCGAATTCACGCTGCCCGAAGGCTACGTCTGCGAGGATGGCGAGCCGCTGACAGCCGAAGATGTGGCCTATTCGTGGAACCGTGCGGCCGATCCGGCGAATGCTTTCGCTGGCAATACGCCCGGTTTCGTCTACACTTCGATGGCCTTCGCCGGGGCCGAGGTCGTCGATGATCAGACCGTCGCAATCCTGAGCGAGCGCGACACGGGCATGGGGCTTGGCTTCACGTCGCAGGTGTTCATCCATTGCAAGGACAGCTTCGAAGCGATGTCGCTTGATGAGATCGCCCGGGCGCCGGTTGCCTCTGGGGAATATCGGCTTGCCGAGTGGAACATCGGATCTGGCCTGATGCTGGAAAAATGGCAAGGCGCCGGCAATTTTGAAACGATCGCGTTCCGCGTTATCCCAGAGGCATCGACCCGCATCGCCGAGCTTCTGGCGGGCAATGTAGATATCATAACCAACGTACTGCCCGACCAGAGCGATCTTATCAACGCGTCCGGCGTGGCAGAGGTGCAGGTGGTACAGGGCCTGCGACGCATGTATATCGGGTTTAACCAGTCCGAGATTTTTGACGGGGTGGCGGGCGAAGCGGTGCGCAACGAGGACGTGCGCCGCGCGCTGCAATACGCAGTGGATGTCCCGGCGATTTGCCTGCAATTGCTGAATTTCGAATGCGAACGGGCGACCGGGCTTGTAAATCCGCCCAACGGCCATCCCGATATCGAGCCCTATCCCTATGATCCGGAGACCGCCGAGCGCTTGCTTGACGAGGCGGGCTATCCGCGTGGCGAGGACGGGGTGCGGTTCGAGATCACCTTGCAGTCGCCGCGCGGCCGCTACCTGAACGATGCGAATGTCGCACTCGCCGTGGGCGCTTATCTGACGGAAGTCGGCGTGGCAACCGAGGTCGAATTGCTGGAGTGGGCCTCGGTCTATACGCCACTGATCCGCGCGCATGACGCAGGGCCGCTGTTCTTGCTTGGCTCGGGCGGGGCCTTATGGAGCGTTCTCTATGACATGGCGATCTTGGCTACGGTCGAGAGCGGGCCGAATTACACGGATTGGTCCGATCCGCGCTGGTTTGACCGTTGGGCCGATATCGCCGCTGCCGAGACGCTGGAACAAGAGCGCGCGGTGATCGACGAGATGCTGCAGGTCTTCTTCGACTACGGCCCTTGGCTGCACATGTACTATCAGCCTGATTTCTACGGGGTGAGTAACCGTATCAAATGGACCGCACGCCGCGACGAGCACATCGAATTGTGGGACGTGACCCTGGCCGAATAGGCACCCTGCACCCTCCTGTGATCCGGAAGATAAGCTCTGGGTCACAGACCAGATTGAAAGGAGATACCTATGCTGAATGTCGGAATCATCGGGGCGAGTTTCGCCCGCGACGCCTATCTTCCCGCTTTTGCTCATATCGACGGGGCAAAGGTTGTGGCGCTTGCCTCCGGACGACTGGACAGTGCGCGCAAGGCCGCAGAGCCGCACGGCATCGACGCCGTCTATGATGACTGGGAGGCAATGCTGGCCGCCCATGATCTCGACCTCGTGTGCATCGCGACGCCGACGGTGATGCATAAGCCGATGGTGCTCGCTGCGATCGCGCGGGGGGCGCATGTGCTCTGCGAAAAGCCCACCGCGATGAATGCGGGTGAGGCGCGGCAAATGCTCGATGCGGCGCGGGCCGCGAACGTGCTGCATATGATCGACCATGAACTGCGGTTCAACCCAACGCGGGCGCGGATCGCGCAGATGATCCATGATGGGGATCTGGGCGAGATCCGGCATGTCAATATCGCTAATATCGGCGCATCTTGGGCCAATCCGGCGAGCCGTCTAAAGGGTGACTGGTGGTCCGATGCGGCGATGGGGGGCGGTCGCCTTGGTGCCAACGGTTCGCATCAGGTCGATACGCTGCGCTGGTGGCTTGGTGAACCTGCGGCGGTCGTGGGGCAGGCGCTGACCGTTGTGCCGGACCGGATCGACAAGGCGACAGGTGCGGCATGGACGGCGACAGCCGACGATCTTTCGCATTTCACGATGGAGATGCGATCGGGCGCGCTGGCACAGGTGTTCATGTCGGGCGTCGCGGCCGCCAATATCGGCAACTTGACGCAGGTTTTTGGTACGAAAGGCACGATCACCCTGAACAATGCTGATGAAAAGCTGTTCTTCGCCAGGGCAGGTCAGGGTTTCGAGGAGGTCAGTGTCGATGTGCCGGATGCAAAGCTGCCGGGTTTGAACAAAGGCGTCTGGAATGTCTCGGTGCTCGGAGCGTTGCGCGAACTGACCGGCGCCATCGCAGAGACGCGCGCGCTGATGCAGGGTGCGACTTTCGTGGACGGGCTGCGCAACCAGATGGTGCTCGACGCCGTGATTGCTTCAACCAAAAGCCGGGCTTGGGAAGATCTTGACATGGACAGCGCATCGTGACCGACGCGCTCTTGGATCAACGGGTCGTCATTACCGGCGCGGCGCAGGGGCTTGGCGCGGCCATCGCCCGGGTGTTTGCAAAGCACGGGGCCGAACTTGTGCTGATGGACGTGGATGCGGCGGGGCTGGATGCGGTGAATGCCAGCATCGGCGGTGGTGCGCTTTGCCTGATTGTCGATCTTGGCGATGCTGCGGCGACCGCTGACGCCATCGCCGCCATTCCCGGCCCGGTTGGTACACTGATCCATAATGCCGCGATCCTGAAGCCCGAACCGCTTGACGCCACCAGCCTTGCGACCTTCACCGCGACGATGAATGTGGGCATTCAGGCCGCGTTCCAATTGAGCCAAGCTTTCTGGGGCGGGATGAAGGCGCAGGGTGGCGGCGCGCTGATATTCGTTTCGTCGCAATCGGGCATCAAGGGCTTTGCGAATGAAACCGCCTATTGCGCGGCCAAACATGCGCTTGAAGGTTTCTCGAAATGTCTGGCGCTGGAGGGGGAGGCGCATGGCATCTTATCGTGCACGATCACGCCGGGCCGCGCGATGCACACGCCGATGTCCGAACGCAACTACCCGCCCGCACTCAAGGCACAGTGGATCGCGCCCGATCTGCTCGCACCTGCTTTCGTCCATATCGCCACCACCCGTGACGCCGCCCTATCAGGGCAGCGGCTGAACGCATGGGAAATGTCGCAGCAACAGGAGCCTCCCCAATGACCGATCCCATGAAGGACATATACGACTGGATTGATGCGCATGCCGATGAATGCGTCGCCGATCTTCAGGTATTCGTGCAACAGCCCTCTGTCTCGGCACAAGATATCGGTCTGCGCGATTGTGCGGCGCTGATCCGCGACATGATGCACCGCGACGGCCTGCCTGTGGAATTTCACGAGTTGGAGGAAGGCCCACCTGTCGTCTATGGCGAGGTCGCTTCAAGGTCGCGCAAGACGCTGCTCTGCTATTCGCATTACGACGTCCAGCCGCCCGAACCGATCGAGGCATGGACACACGGCGGGCCATGGTCAGGCGCGGTGGTCGATGGTGTGCTTTATGGGCGCGGGGCGACCGACAACAAGTCCGGCGTTCTGGCGTTCAACAAGGCCGCAAAGGCTTTTCTTGCCGTGCGCGGTGAGGTGCCGGTAAGGCTGAAACTGCTGATCGAGGGCGAGGAAGAGATCGGCTCGCCCAATCTTGGGCCTTGGGCGAAGGCGAATGCCGAAATGCTCGCGGCTGACGGGATGCACTGTCTTGATGGCAGCTTGGAGATTGGGGTCGACGTGCCAGATGTGTCGCTGGGCCTCAAATCGGTGCTTTTTGTCGAATTGATCGCGCGCGGACCGCGTACCGATGTGCATTCGTTGAACGCGCCGCTGGTGCCGAACCCGGTCTGGGATCTGGTGCACGCCTTGGCCACGATCATGGACCGTAACAAGAATATCCTGATCCCCAACTGGGCCGAGGGCATCTACGAGCCGAATGAAGAAGACATGGGCTATCTCGCCGACAAGGCCGCGCGGATTGATTTCGACATGCTGCGCGATGAATTGGGTGTGACCGAGTTCGCACTGGGGCGTGACGGCGTGGAGGCGCTGAGGGCGCGCACCTATGAGCCGACGGCGAACATTCAGGGCATCACCGGCGGCTATACTGGCAAGGGCACCAAGACGATCGTGCCGTCCGAGGCGCGCGTGCGGATGGATTTCAGACTTATCCCCAATATCTCGCCCGCGAAGGCCATCGTAAAACTGCGCGAGCATCTGAAACGCGAAGGCTTCGACAACATCGAGGTCAAAGGCGAGGCCCGCACCGAAGACCCCTACAAGATCAGCGCACGCGAGGACATCAGCCAGTCGATCATTGCTGCCGCAACCGAGGTGTACGGAGAGCCGCCCATCGTCAACGGAGTGTCTGCAGAAGGCGCGATCCTGAAACATGTCTGGATCCCGTGTGTGCTCACCGGGTTCGCCAACCCGGGTTGCAACCTCCACGCGCCTGACGAGAACATTCACGTCGACAAATACATCAAAGGCATCAAGTACGCCGCCGCCATCATGGAACATTTCGGCCGCAGCTAGGCCCGACAGGAGATAGACATGCCAAAGGTCGACATCGCTTTCGACACCTATCACACTTACGACGCCATGACCGCGCATCTGCACGCGCTGGCCGAGGCGTATCCGACGCTCTGCACGCTCACGTCCATCGCGAAGAGCTTTCAGGGTCGCGACGTGTGGTTCATGACGATCACCAATCCCGAGACCGGCCCCGCGTTGGAAAAGCCGGGGTTCTACATCGATGCGCAGATCCATGCTGAGGAACACGCTACCAGCGCCACCGCGCTATATGCCTGCTGGTATCTGCTCACGCACTACGGCACCGACGAGGAAGTGACGCGCCTTGTTGACGGGCAGGTGTTCTACATCATCCCCCGGATCAACCCAGATGGTGCGGAATATGCGATGACCGCGCCCTATCATCCGTGGTGCGGCAATGGCAGGTTCCTGCCTGGCGAAGATCGCCTGTCGGGGTTGATCCCGCAGGACATCACCGGCGACGGATACATCGTACAGATGCGGGTGCCTGACACCAAGGGCGAGTGGAAGAAGGACAGCGAAAATCCCGACATCATGGTGCAGCGCGAGCCGGGTGAAGAGGGTGGTACCTATTTCCGCCTCTACCCCGAAGGGCTGATCCGCGATTTCGACGGCGTTCATGTGCCGGTCGAGATGCAGCAGGACGGGAACATGAACCGCAACTTCCCTACCAATTGGACCCCGCAGGAATATGGGGCGGGCGACTATCCGTTTTCCGAGCCGGAAACGGCGGGGATGGCCCGCGTCATCCTCGGCCATCCTAACATCACTGGCATGTGCGCCTATCACACGCACGGCGGCATCATCCTGCGCCCCTCGATGCTGCGGTTGGACAGCGAGATGAGCGCGCCGGACCTGTCGCTTTACAAGGCATTGGGAGCGGTGGGTGAACGGCTCACCGGCTATCCGACGATCTCCGTCTACGAGGATTTCACCCCCGACAAGACCAAGGCGCGCCACGGCAGCCTGACCGACTGGACCTATGAGGAGATGGGCATCATCTCCTTCGCGACGGAACTCTGGGATCTGGAGCGTACGGCGGGCGTGCCGAAAGAGGGCTACTACAATCTTGGTCCGCGCGGTGCCGCGACGCAAAGGCGCGTTCACAACTGGGTCGTTGCCAATGTCGGCGACCATGGTTTCCGCTCCTGGACTGCTTTCGATCACCCACAGCTTGGCCCGATCGAGGTTGGTGGAATGGTCTATATCTGGAGCTACCGGAACCCACCGGGCAATATGTTGCAGGAGATCTGCCACAACAACGTGATGTTCAACCTGCGCCACGCCGCTGCAGCGCCGCGCATCGCGCTGGACGATCTGAGTGTCGCGCATTTGGGCGGCGACCTTTACAAGGTAACAGCCGTGGTGAGCAATCACGGCTATCTGCCGACGAACCTGTCGGACGTGGCAACAAAGAACGGCGTGGCGAAGCCGGTGATGCTGTCGATCAGTTGTGATGGCGCAGAGCTTGCGATGAACCCCGGCACCGTCGATCTGGGGAATCTCGCAGGGCGGAACGAACGGCGGTACGCCTATTCGAACTGGGGTCAGCAATGGTCGGCGGTGACGAAGAAAGCGGAATGGTTGATCCGCGCCTCTGGTCCCGATGCACGGATTTCCGTGACCGCAGTGTCTGAGAAGGGCGGCACATGCCGGCAATCGGCAACCTTGGGGGGCGGCGTATGAGCAACACGGGGGAGGGTGAACCGGGCATCACGCTGGCTAGCCCGCCGGGGGTCTTTCCGGTCGCGGGCTATCACCACGCGTCGCTGGCGGGCGGAATGATCCATGTGGCGGGCCAGGTCGCGCGCGACGAAAGCGGTAACTGGGTCGGCGGCGAAGATGCGGGCGCGCAGGCGGTTCAGATTTACCGAAACATCGGCCGCATTCTTGCGCATATGGGGGCTGACCCCGAGAACGTGGTCAAGATCATGGTTTACATGACCGACCGCGAGAACTGGGAAGGTGTCGCGCAAGCCCGCCGCGACTTCTTCGGCGATCACCGCCCGCCACATACCGGCCTGATCGTGGCGGGCCTTGGCGGCCCTAAGGTAAAGATTGAGATAGAGGTGACCGCTTGGCTGCCACCCATAAGGTCGGCTGACAATTCATGAGGGGTGATGCGTCGAGATTTGGAAACATGGCCTATTGTTCCGGGGCATGACCGGCGCAGACAAGAGTGCCGTAGCGTAGAGCATTTCCAGGCGTTCGAATGGATTGCGCCATCAAACCTTGGGATCAACGGCCCAGGCAAGGTCCCAAGGGTTCGCCATCGAATGCCGGAAACGGACTCCCGATGATCCGATTCAGCCTGCGCGCAGATCTTCGAGGTAAATCCGCACCGCATCTTGCACATGCCGGAAGCGGTCGCCGCCCAGTTGTTTGCCGCCAAACCATCGCGTGACCACAATGATATGGTCGTGCAAGCCTTCCCGTTCCAGCATGCGCACGATTACCATGCCGGCACCCGCCTCACCGTCATCGTTCTTCAGGGGGGCGTCGGCAGCCAGAAGCGCCCATGTGTTGTGTGTTGCCTTGGCGAATTTCTTGCTGCGGCAAAGCTCCTTGATAAAGGCATTCGCTTGGTCTTTGGATCTACATGGGCCGCCCGAAACCGCATATTTCGACCCCCGGTCGCTGATAATGTTGTCTAGGATACGCATGATGCAGGCATAAAGCGGACTGTTATGTGCGGCAAGGCGTTTGCCACGTGCCAGCGTGCATCTTTACGCCTTCCTTGCTTGGCGCAATGGGTCCGGGAGCATGTTCAGCCTTTTCCCGATAATGACTGATGCAGAATCAAAATTGCTCGAGCGTCAGCACATTTACGCTCGCGCCAAAAGTTAACGCCCCAAAACGCAACGAAGCCTGATGGCTGATCGGGCCGGGTGATCTGAGGTGGCCCCTTTTCCTGCCCGCATGAAGGTCGTAGAGGACGTGCATGAAATATGATGTGATTGTGCTTGGTGCCGGTGCTGCCGGTTTGATGGCGGCCGCGACAGCCGGGCAGGCAGGTGCGCGCGTTCTTTTGCTAGATCATGCTGACAAGGCCGGGAAGAAAATCCTGATTTCTGGTGGGGGCCGCTGCAACTTCACCAATTTGGGGACCGAAGCTGAGTGCTTCTTGTCCGATAACCCGCACTTCTGCAAGTCGGCTCTCGCAAAGTATACCCAGTGGGATTTTATCGCGCTGGTCGATCGTCACGGCATCGCCTGGCATGAGAAGACGTTGGGACAGCTCTTCTGCGATGGCTCTGCCCGACAGGTTGTAGCGATGCTTCTCGAAGAGTGTTCCCGGGGCGGGGTGGACGTCCGCCTTTCGACGCAGATCGGTGAGATTGGACATGGTGATGGGTTCTTCCGCGTTGCTGGCGCGACGGCCGGACAATTGGTCATCGCTACCGGCGGCCCTTCGATTCCGAAGATGGGTGCAACCGGCATCGCCTACCAGATCGCGCAGCGCTTCGGCCTGCCGGTCGTGCCGCCACGACCCGCGCTGGTTCCCTTGACGTTGGGATCGGACGCACAGGCATTCCGCGAAATTTCGGGCGTGGCATGTGCGGTCACGGCGCGGGTCGGCACGGCCGCCTTCACCGAGGCGGCACTTTTCACCCATAAAGGGCTGTCGGGACCGGCAATTCTGCAGGTGTCCTCATACTGGAAACCCGGTGAGCCCGTTGTCCTGACATTGGTCGGGAATGCCGTCGAGATGCTGCGTGCGGCAAGGCGGCACGCGCCGCGCAGCCGTTTGCGATCCGCGCTGAGCGCGCATCTTCCGAACCGTCTGGCCGATGTGCTTTCAGCGCGCATCGGATTGGAAAAGGAACTGGGAAACAGTTCTGACGCAGATCTCGGGCGCGTCGCAGAGCACCTGACGCAGCTGACGTTTCATCCAACCGGCACGGAAGGTTTTGCGAAGGCAGAGGTGACGGCGGGCGGAATCTCCACGCAGGCGCTGTCCTCGCAAACCATGGAAGCGAAGAGCGTGCCCGGTCTCTATATCATCGGTGAGGCGGTCGACGTTACGGGCTGGCTGGGTGGCTACAATTTCCAATGGGCGTGGTCTTCTGCCTGGGCGGCAGGAGTAGCCATCGCTGCGCAGCGCGGGGTCTGAACCCAACGACGATCCATCATTGCGCGTCGCCGTGAAGGCCACTGGTTCTGATGTCAAAGCCAGCGCTTGGTGAGTACGGCCCCTCTATCCTGAAGCGCGCTGGCCGAAGGGCGTATTGCCACGTTCATCCCGCCAAAGGCCAATCGGCGTTTTTCGGCCCGGTTCGACAAGGACACCTACAAATGGCGCACCCGGCGGAAGTTGCCTTCGAAGGTTTCACGCTCCGGTCTTAAACGCGGCGTGCCTTCCGGTGCAGCCGAGACTATCCCTGTTGCTGACGAGGCTGGAAAAAGGGAGCGTCATCTCATTCGTACATTGTGCCCGACAGCGCTGATCCAGATTGGCATATGTCGGCACGCGTGTTAAATTCAGGCGTCACAACAGGATGTTGGCAGGCGACAAAGGTGTCGGTTGGCCTGCGTTCCAGATTGCTGGCGTTGCGGTTGGGAGTGCCGATACGGATGACCATTCTTGCCGCCCGATATCTTCAATGCATTTTTCGCTGGCGATGAGTGCGCAAGATGACCTGCGCCGGGCGCTGGCGCTCCGGTTTGGCATTGGCAAATGCAGCCTTCGGCTTGTTGAGGAACGGGACGCAGGCACGCCCGGGGGTGCTGGTCTTCGCGTCATGACCTATGACACAGGGGCGGGCCCAGGCATCGCCGAGCCGGTCATGGGCTGGCTTACACATCCGCTGACGCCGCCGCCCTGGCCGGTCGTGCTGGTGATCCATGCCCATGGCAACCGGCACGACATCGGCGCGCGCGAGTTGATGGAGGGCCGCCCGGCGATATCGCGCCCACTGGGACCGGACCTCACTTCCCGGGGGTTTGCTGCGCTCTGTCTCGATCTACCCTGTTTCGGCGCGCGCAATGGAGAGAGTGAAAGCGCGGCGGCAAAAGCGGCGCTTTGGCAGGGCGAGTCACTGGCGGGACGAATGCTTGCCGAACTGTCGGCTCAGGTGGCTTGGCTGTCGCAAGATCCGCGTTTCGATCCGGGGCGGATCGGCGTCTATGGTTTGTCGATGGGTGCGACGCTGGGGTGCTGGCTCGCTGCGGTTGAGCCACGGGTCGCGGCGCTTGCACAATTGTGTTGTTTCGCGGACATCGGCCAACTGATCGAAAGTGGCGCGCATGATCTGCATGGGCTCTACCTGACTGTTCCTGGCCTGCCTGCGCTGGCGCGCAACGGGCAGATTGCGGGACTGGTGGCGCCGAGACCGCAGCTTGTTTGCGTGGGCGCCCTCGATCCGCTTACCCCGCCCGATGCTCTCGATGTGGCAATCACCGATCTGCGCGCGGCCTATGCCGGTTCGGAGCATGCGCTCGACGTCCTGGTCGAGCCCGAGACGGGCCACGTCGAAACTCCGGCGATGCGCGATAGGGTCATGGGGTTCTTCGACCGGACACTCAACTGAGACGGGTTCGCTTTGCGCGACTACTGTCCCTGTCCTGCGATGCACTTTTCGCTGTCAACCGCCGACTGCCCCGATGGTTTCATCATCACCAAAGCCCGCAAATTCTACCCTGTGGCGCGGTGCGCGATGCAAAGTCGTATGCCGCCAAACGGGGCACCGTTGAAGTGCGTGGAGGCCTCGCAGCACGCCGTGTTAATGGGGATTCACCCAACACAAGCTGACCCTTCATTTTCGCATGACCGGGAAGCGCAACACCGGGCCCCATTTTGGGCCAGATGGTCAAACGACACCCGGTTTTTCCGGTCTAACCGATCCGCAGGCCGTCCTTGTCGAAGGCATGCATTTGGCCCATGTCGAACGTCAGCGCAATCTCCTGGTCGCGCCGGATTTCAGGCTGGCCATCCACGACGATGACGACGGTGTGTCCCTTCCCCATAACGCCTGCCTTGGCCTCGGTGGCGTGTGCTTCAGGGACCGGATCGACGGCCACGCCGGGCGCTGTCACAGCGTGGATCACGGTTTCCGCACCCAGGGCTTCGACCAGAGTTACTTTCGCCGGGATGCCGGCCTCGTCTCGTTTTGCCAGAGTCATGTGCTGCGGGCGTATGCCAAGGGTCACTGGGCCATCGACGGTAACGGGAACGACCAATCCGCCGGGCAGTTCGGCGCTGCCGTTCTGGGCGCGAGCTGCGAAGAAGTTCATTGCCGGGGCCCCGATGAAGCCTGCGACGAAAAGATTGGCCGGGCGGTTGTAGAGGTTGAGCGGGGTGTCTACCTGCTCGACCACGCCACGCCGCAGCACGACGATCCGGTCGGCCAGTGTCATCGCCTCGATCTGATCGTGGGTGACATAGATCATTGTCGTGGCAAGGCGCGCATGCAGCGCCGCAAGCTCTGCGCGCATGGAGCCGCGCAGTTCGGCGTCGAGGTTCGACAGCGGCTCGTCCAACAAAAAGGCAGTCGGATTGCGCACGATGGCCCTCCCGATGGCGACGCGCTGGCGCTGGCCGCCCGAAAGCTGCGTCGGGCGCCGTGCCATAAGGTCCTCAATCTCAAGAATGCGCCCCGCTTCTGAGACACGCTCCTCGATCTTGGCCTTTGGCATCCGGCTGTTTTCGAGGCCGAAGGACAGGTTTTGCCGGACGGTCATATGCGGATAGAGGGCATAGGACTGGAATACCATGGCAAGTCCCCGGTCGGCGGCGCCGGTTCGGGTGGCGTCCTCGCCGTCGATATGGATCGTCCCCGAGGTTGGCGCATCTAGGCCGGCGATCAGGCGCAGCAATGTCGATTTGCCACAACCCGAAGGCCCGACAAAGACCACGAGTTCGCCGTCCTCGATCTCCAGCGATACGCCGTGAATTACGTCCACCGCGCCAAAGCTTTTGCGAATGTTGTTCAGTGCGATGCGGCCCATGCGCGCCTCCTGTTTGACGCCGGGTCTATTTGACGCCGGCACCGGCAATTCCGGTGGTGATGAAGCGTTGCAGAAAGACGAAGACGAGGACGACCGGGATCATCGTGACTACAGTCATTGCGAGGATATAATGCCATTGTACGTTCAATTCGCCCGCATAGGTATTGAGGCCGATCTGCAGGGTGTAGAGTTCGCGCCGCGACAGCACGATCAACGGCCACAGAAAGTCGTTCCAGCGCCAGACGACGGAAAAGATGGCCAGAACAGCCAGTGCTGGCGCTGTCAAAGGGAGGATGATGCGCCAGTATATCTGCCACTCTGAGGCGTGATCCATGCGCGCAGCCTCGATCAGGTCGTCGGGAATCGTCAGCATATATTGCCGCAAGAGAAAGACGCCGGTAGGCGTGGCGATGGTGGGCAGGATCACGCCCCAGAGCGTGTTTAGCAGCCCCGTCGCGCTGACCACCGAATAGAGCGGTACCAGGATAACTGACAGCGGCACCATCAGCGTGCCGACGATCACCAGAAGCACCGCGTCCCTGCCACGGAACTGGTATTTCGACAATGCGAAGGCCGCCATCGAATTGGTGAGCAGCGTAAGCACGGTCGCCATAAAGGTGACGTAGACAGAATTGCGCAGATAGCGAAGGAAGTCGAAAGCAAGAAAAGGATCGACATAGTTTTCCGTTGCCAGTCCGACCGATCGCAGCGGCGCACGGTCGGCGATGTTGACGTCTATCCGGGTGCCCGGATCTGCGGGGTCGATCATCTGGGCATTGGTCCCGACGCGCCGGATTTCAGCCAGTGTACGGGTGCTGCCGTCCGGGTCGGTCACGGTGTAGAGGGGCAGGGGCCTGTCATGGCCTGCTACGGTGGCCACCTCCTGCACATAGGGCAACAGGGTTGGTGGAAACTCGGCCAGTTGTGCCGGGTCTTTGAACGAGGATGAGACCAGCCACAACGCCGGGCCGAACATCAGGATTGTCCCGCCGATCAGCCAGACCCAGGTTGCGACGTCGGTCCAATGCCAGCGCTTGCCATGGCCACGACGGCGGGTGAGGAAGGCACCCAGGGTTCCCACGCGGCTCATCGGGCTTTGGCCTTTTCGGCACGGCGCGACAGCCAGAGCTGGATCAGCGTAAGCACCACAAGGATGAGGCCCATCAGTATTGACGCTGCCGCCGCAAGCCCCGGATTGCGCAGGAGCGAGGCAAAGCCGACCTCGTAGATATATTGGGTGATGTACATTGTTGCGGTTCCCGGCCCGCCGCCCGTCAGGACATAGGCCTCGTCAAAGATCTGTACGCCGCGAATAAGCGCCAGTACCAGCACAACCGCGAGGTTCGGCCCCAGCAGCGGAAGGGTGATGCGGCGAAAAACGCGGGTGGACGGCGTGGCGTCCATTTCGGCGGCCTCGTACAGATCGCGGGGGATTGCCTGAAGTCCGGCCAGCAGGATCAAGGTGTAAAAGCCCATATGCGCCCAGGTCGACACCCCGACGGCGGCGGCGAACGCATAGAAACGGTCGTTCAGCCAGACCACTGGTTCCAACCCCAGTTCGGTGACGATCAGGTTCAGCAGACCCTGGCGTTGCAAGATCCAGCGCCAGATCAAGCCGACGACGACAGGTGAAAGCAACACCGGAAAGAAGAACACTGCCCGGAAGAAGCCGCGCCCCCGAATGTTGCGGTTCAAGATCAGGGCCGTGATCATCGATACGGTGACCATCAGGCTGACCTGAAAGAGCACGAAGAGCGTTGTGTTGCGCACCGCCGTCCAGAAATGATCCTCGCGGCAGGTAAGCGGTTGCAGGTAGTTATCGCAGTCGATCAGCCGTGCGTATTGCGCACCACCGACGAAAGTGCGGTCTGGCAGAAGGATGTCACTGCCGCCCGTCAGCGAATAGATGAAGTTGAGCACAAGCGGCACGATGACGAACACACCGAAGACGGCAAGGTTCGGCAACAGGAAGAATGCGGCCATACCGCCGATGCCGGTCCGACGCTGCCACCATCGCAGCGCCGGATCCATCGCCTTTGCCAGTACGACGAGCGGCCAAGTGACCGCTCGTCCCAGTATTTCGGCAAGCTGCGCCACTATTGCGCAGCCGCAACTTGATCGGCGATGTCTTCGTCGATCATTGTGCGCGCCTGGTCGACGCTGAGCTCACCGGCCATGACCTGGCTTACGCGGGTGACGAGCGCGCCATAGTAGACGTTGGCCCATTTCCATGACGGCAGCGCATCGGCCATCGGCAGCGTCTGGGCAGAGGCCTCGACGAAGCGCGACAGCGCCGGGCCGACGTTCGGATCATCGGACATGAAGTTGAGGCCCCCTGCAGCGACGACACCGGCATGTGCCGGCAAGAACAGGGTGCGTTCAGTGAATTCGCGCAGCACCTCTTCTGAGGCAAGGTAGTCCATCACCATCGCGACCTCTTCGGGATGCTCGGTGTATTTGATCGCCACCAGTGCCGCGCCGCCTGCCAGCCCGGAACAGCCCGCATCGCCACAAGGAGAACCCGTTGCGACCCAGTCGAAGGAGTCGTTGATTTTGGTCGATAGGTTCGCCACTTGCCACGATCCCGAGTAGTAGAACGGGATTTGCGCGTTGATGAAGTCGTCGGCGGCGGCACGATACGTCGTCCCCGATGCCGAAACCCAGACTTCGGGCAGCATCAGGCCCTGATCTGTCCAGTCGACGAGGCGGTTGACAAAGGCCAGGGTGCCGTCGTCGACTTGCGCGGGCAGACCATCGGCGCCGATGTAATTGGCACCAAATGACGCGTTGGGCCCCGAGATACGGTGACCCGACCGGTCGATCGCGAAGGCAGCCGGAAGACCTTGGTTCTCCATCACCAAGCGGCTGGCCTCGATCCAATCATCCCAGGTGGCGTCTGCCCCAGGGATTTCGACGCCCGCCTGTTCGAACAGCGTGACATTGGCAAACCCGCCCGTCAGCGTCAGCTGCGTCATGAAGCCGGGGATCGCGTCGGAACCATCGGGGCGCATCCAATCGAGGCGGTTGCCGAAGTTGCTGTCCCAATATGCCGCGTCGGCGACATAGGGGCGCAGATCGAGGAAATGCTGGGCCTGTTCCTTCAGGTTGGTCACGCGGGCAATGTCCGGTCCGTCGCCTGAAGCAAGCTGGATCGGCAACTGCTCCTGAATGACTTGATAGGCCACATTGTCGAGCACGATGTCGATTTCGGGGTGCATCTCCTCGAACCGAGAGAGCAGGTCTGCGATGACCTCACCCTCGATGCCGTCCGAATACCACATCACGCGGACTTCGGTGGTCTGGGCTGCGGCAGCAGTCGCCATGAGGGCGAGGGCCGATGCGGTGGTCCAGATGGTTTTCATGTGTCTTCCTCCCTTAACCGGTGACGGCGGATGCCGCCCCCTTGTCCTGCGCGCTCCGGATGGGCCCGCGCGGCAGGACATCGCGCGTGCCTTTGATTGTCGTCTCCTCCACAGTCAGACGACGGCCCTCTGCTTCGACCGTACCATCGGCGTGAAACAACACCATGCCATAGTCGGGGTCTTCGACGCGCAGGCGATCGTCCGCCTCCGCGACAAGGCTCAGTTCGGCGAAACGCTCTGAAAACGCCTCGGCACCCCCATGCTCCTCCTGCGCGCCCAGCCGCACGACCCACCAGCCGGTTCGCCCGGCAAGGCGCAATTCGTGACCCGTGGTCGGACCCTCTGCCACCATGACCAGATTTCCACTGCCGCGCAGCATCAGATGCGCGGTGCCGCTGTGTGCGAACGCCGTGTCGCCCAAAACGCGTGTCGCGTCGAAGTCGTGGGTGGGAAACCAGCAGTGGGTAAAATCGGGCTGCGATTCGACGCCCGAAAAGCGCAGGATCGCAAGATCGCGGTACTGCTGCACCCGTGGCACCGAGGCCGATCCGCCCCAATAGGACGGGCGACCATAGCCGGAGTGGATCTCTTCACCGGGGTGGTTAATCCAGATCTGCGCCCCCGGGGCGTCCCCGAGGCGGGCGTGGATCAGCGTCTCTTGGTAGCCCCAATCCCCCCAGCGGTAGGCCACTGCACTGCCCATAGCGTGATCGGCTGTCTTGTGGTGATAAAGCCGCGCGAACCGGTTCGCGCCCTGGGCAAAGCGCCATTCCTGCGCGGTGTCGCCGGACAGGCAGGCGCGGTCAGTCAGGTCCGGAAGGTCAAGGCCATGATCCCGCAGGCACAGCGCAAGCTGCGGTGTGGCGTGAAACCGTGTTCCATAGCTTCCCCGACCCCACAGCATCCGACCAATCCCCGAAAGCTCCAGTGTCGCAGTGCCGCGCAGCGTATGTTCGTAGGATCGGCCCTGCGCGGCCGTGAGGACACCTTGATGGGCAGAGTTCGCCACCAGTTCGATCAGCCGTGCAATGCCCTTGCCCGCCCGGTCGCGCAGGTCCGCGTCAGGCGACAGTGCATAGAGCGCGGTCATTCCCTTGAGGTCGATCGGGAAATAAGGGCCAGAGTTGAACTCGGCCATTTCGCAGGCTTCGAAATGGTCAAACCAGGCACGCAGCCGGTCGGCGCCGATGCGCGACTGCTCGGCTCCGGTCCGGCCAGACCGTTTGAAAGTGGCGTCGGGTAGCAGGGCGCCGCCAAGATGGGCCGCGGTGTGGAACAGCAGGGCGTGGTTCTCTGAGAAATACCATTGAACGTCATTGCCAGGCTCGTCCATCCAGTAGCGGTATTCCAGGATGGACTGGTCAATGCGTTTGCAGAAATCTGTGCCCAGCAGGTCAGGCCAGCGCATGCGGCACCACAACAGCGGCACAAGCGCGAAATCCGCGCAGTCCCAGCACGCGTCGATGCGCAGCAGGGCCGCGGCGATCATCGCGCGGGTGTCGCCGCCGCCATCCCCAAGCGCGAGGCTGGCCAGCGCGCGTACGGTGTCAGCCTCGCCGCGTTGCGCCACCGCTGTCAGCGCCTCGTCCAGCCGGGCCGCCAGCGCGGCGGGGGCAGGGCCCTGTTTGCGCGCGTGTGAAATTTCGGTGCCATAAATGCGTTCGGCGCCAAAGCCCCCGACTGTCAGACGCACGGCGCAATGGCGGAAGTCGGCGGGCAGAGCGTCGGCCGGACCCAGGTCGATCTCTTGCGCGTCAGGGCCAAGATCAAGGACGAAGGGCGGGAAGGGATCGTGCGACATGAAATCGCCCTCAATCCTGACCTCTGCGCGCGCGGCGACGCCCAAGGGTGCCGGCAGGCTCAGGCGCACTGGCACGCCGTCATGGGTCGCGCGGGGAAAGTGGAAGGTCGACAGGGCGGTCTCGATGGCGCGTGCCTCGGCCTCGGAACAGGCGACCTCGATCGCCTGATGGGCGGCGGGACCGGATAGATAATCGAGCTGCACATAGAACCGGGTGTCGCGCTCGGCCAGATCGTCGAAGAAGACTTCGATCCGGTTCTCGCCGGCGATGAGGGGGACTTCCACCTCATCGACGCTTTCGGCGTTGCGGCGATAGGCGGCCATCCACAGCACCTCTACCTCGTTCACGCGCAACACTGCACCACCACATGTGGCAAGCCTCAGGCGCGCCGCGCCCGCAGTGTCGGGCACCACCAACATTTCGGCACGCGCGGCAAGGCGGGTCGCCCGGAACCAGAACCCCGACAAATCCAGCCGCGGCGATCCAAAGCCCAGCCACACAGTGTCCGGTGCACTGGTCGCGTTCTCCTGCGGGCGGTGCCCGCGGAACCTGTCGGCAAACTCGGTCCGGCAGGGATACTCGTGCGGAATAATGTTCTTGTCTTTGGTGAGGAAAAAGAACGGGTCCATTTCACCTTGCATCGGGCGGTCCGCAACGTCCCAGGCGGTTTCGGCGATATCCGAATGGCGCCAGAGGGTCAGGGGCTGACCAGGCGCGAGGGGGCGGGTGAGGCGGTTCATTTCAGGTCCTTGACGGCGACAGGGGTGACATCTTGATAGACTTGGTTCTCGCCGGTCATGCCCCAGACAAAGGCATAGGGCCCGGTGCCTGCGCCCATGTGGATCGACCATGCGGGTGATAGCACGGCATCGCCGCTGCCGACGACCAAGTGACGGGTGTTGTCAGGCCGGCCCATGAAGTGCATGACCCTGTCCTCGGCATCCATGTCGAAATACAGATACGCCTCCATCCGGCGTTCGTGCAGATGCGGCGGCATCGTGTTCCAGACGTTGCCGGGTGCGGGATCGGTGATGCCCATCAACAGGAGGCACGAAGGCGCGACCTCGGGGTGGATGTACATCCGCAACGTGCGCATGTTGGCCCTCTCGGCGCTGCCGAAGGTCAGCGGCTTCGACTCTGCCTGCGGGATCAGCCGCGTTGGATGGTCCGCGCCTGCAGGCACCGAGTTGATGTAGTAGCAGGCGGGGTTCGCAGCATCATCCGATTCCAGAGACAATGCCTTTACCCCGCGTCCGACATAGAGCACGTCACGCGGCGCAAGGTGGTGCGTCGTGCCGTCAACGGTGATCTTGCCGCCGTAATGTCCGAGGTTGGCGATCCCGGCCTCGCGCGCGTCGAAGAAGTGGTCGGTGCCCACCGGCGCGCCATCGCCCAAGTCGATTGGCGCTTGCGTAGGCACGATCCCGCCCAGCACCATGCGGTCGATATGGGAATAAGCCATGCGGGCGGTCCCAGGCACGAACAACCCTTCGACCATGTATTCCGCGCGCAGTTCTTGGCCGGTCATGCGGTCGATAGCGGCTGGCGCGCCGCCATAGCGTGTGGTCCAACTGATGGGCGGCGGCGTCATAGGCGTGCTCCTTCCGGCGCTTTGGCACTTGCGATCGGCACGGCCGATGCCTGCGCTTCGAGGGCCTCTGCAAGGCATAGAATCGCAAGCGACTGGCCATAGCCCGTGGGCTGGACAGGAATATCGCGATAAAACTGAAGGTCATGGCCCATGCGTGTGCCGTAAGACACGCCGCCGACCACGCCGTTGGGGCTGATTTGCCCCAGAACGTAGGCCACTGCGCGGCGGCCGGCCTCTGCGGCGCGCGCCGGTGCCCTGCCAGTGCGCGCGGCCTTCATCAGCCCGTAGGCGATACCCGCCGTGGCGCTCGTTTCCGGGTAGGACGTGGGATCGTCAAGCAGCGTGCGCCACGCACCGTCCTCAGTCTGCAAGGGCAACAGCGCCGTAATCTGCGCCTGAAGCACGCCGTCGAGGAACTTCGCAACCGCCGGGTCGAGGGTGCAAAGGTCTGGCAGGTCGGCAAGTCCAGCGGTGATCCAGGCATTGCCCCGTGCCCAGCGTGCGCGGGCAAAATTATCGAGGCGCTCAAAGGACCAGCCATGAAACCACAGCCCGGTTTCGGGGTCGGCCAGATAACGGGTGTGGACAAGGAACTGATGTTGGGCGGCATCCACGAGGTCGCGCCGATTGGCGGCCTGTCCATAGGCGGCAAGAAACAGCGCCACCATGAACAGCGTGTCGTCCCACAGTTCGCCGTCGTTTATCCGGTCAGAGACGTCATGCTGAAAGCCGCCTTCCAGCGTGCGTGGTGCGTCTTGCAACAGGCGGTGGGCCCAGTCGTCAAGCAACGGCGTCCACCGCGGATCTCGGGTGCGGTCCCACAACATCGCCAACGCCAACATCGGCGCGGTGGTATTTACGTTCAGGGGGGGCAGCCCGGCGATCCGGTGCGCATCGAACCAGTCCTCCAACAGCGCGCGGAGCGCGTCATCGCCGGTCATCCGCCACAACTTCACAAGACCGTATAGGCCCACGCCCTGTGGCCATTCCCATGCGGAGAAGCTGATGTAATCGCCCGCCGTGCCGTCGAGGTTCGGCTCGCTGTAGCGGCCCTCATCCTTCAGCGTCGTGAGACCGTCAACAAGCCGGTTCATCACCGAGCGGATCGTGCTCGAATCGTCCATAATGTGCCTCCCCCTCGCAAATCATATGGAATCGCAAATCTCTTGCAAAGACTGTAAATTTTTTGCAAGACTGCAGTGGATTGCGAGGGGTCATGTCTAACGGACGGATACGGATGGAGGATCTGGCGGCGCGCTGTGGTGTTTCAGTTGCGACTGTCAGCCGGGTTCTTGCCGACAAGCCAGGGGTGCGGGCTGACCTGCGCGCCCAGGTGCGCGACATGGCGGCGACGCTGGGCTATGCCATGTCTTCAGGGGTCGCGGGAAAGACGGCGGTTCTTGTTGCAAGCCGGGCCGCGATGGTCGATGCGGCGCGAAGCCAGTTTACCCTGCACGTCCTTGAAGGCATGCAAAACCGTGCTGCGGCCCTTGGGATGAACCTAGAGACCCGGACCATGGCAGACGATTTTTCCGATACGTTCCAGTCGGGGGACGGCGCGGCAGGCTACCTTTTGCTTACGCCTGATAGTGATGCGCAGATTGCGTTTGCGGCGGATATCGGCAAGCCGGTGATCCTGGTGAATGTTGACGACCCCATGATGCGGCTGTCGTCTGTCGCGCCATGTAACCGCACTGCGGCCGATCGCGCGACGGACCATCTGATCCGGCAAGGCCACAGGCGCATCTTGTTTCTCACCCGTCCCGGCCGACGCACCATCGAGCGCCGCCGCGAAGGCTGGGCTGACCGGATAGCCGCGGAAGGGCTGAGCCCCGATCCGGACCTTGTGCTTGAGGTCGACGATTGGCGTCCCGAACTTGCGGCGCAAGCTATCCACGCGCGCCTGGCGCGGGGAGCGCGTGATTTCACTGCAATTCTGGCGGCTGGTGACAGTCTTGCCATCGGGGCGCTCATCGCTTTGGCTGAGGCAGGCGTATCGGTGCCGGATGACGTTTCGGTCATGGGCTTCGACGGCCTGCCGCAATGCGCCTTGCAAAGTCCTGCCCTGAGTTCGGTCGAGATTCCGATGGGTGCGATCGGCGCCCTTGCGCTCGACCTCTTGCGCGACTCCCTTATCGGGGGTGAAACCCCTGCGCGACGGGTGGAGCTGGCCTGCCGGATCGTGGATCGTGCCTCAGTGGGGCCGGTCCGCACATTGCCCGGGGCCGCGCTGAAGGGCGTTGTCTGAACGGGCGTCCCTGCTCTGCAAACCCTGCGGACCGAATGTTCGCGGGCCCGTGCGGAGCAAAACTCTGGCTTCGGACGACAAGACTACTGCCGCACTAGAACCACCCGGCGGCGCGGTCTTCGCGGCGCGCGCCACATTGAAGCGGTAATCTGGCGGTCCACCAAGGCCTTCTGGACCGAATAGGCGGCCCCCATATGGGATTCCACAACACGATCGGTGCCGAGGCGCCGTGCCGCAGGGTCTCCATGCCATCTGCGATGAAGGGTGTCCCGCCTTCTGTATCGACGATCGCGACATTTTAGCCAATGTTCCTTGCCAAGTTGAAGGCGCTGCCGCACCAGTTCAGGTCGATCGCGACTTCGCCGCTGGTCAGAACCTGCGTCCGGGCATTGGCATCATCCACGGCAGTCGCATTTTCGTAGAACGCGCGCATGAATTCCCAGCCTTCGTAGGTTCCTCCGCCGTGCGCATCGGTGATGGCGGTGCGCTGGGCGCTGCTTGCCTGCCTCTCTACGAGAGGTTCTTCAATGCGCAGGCACGGACGCATCAGTTCCGGTTCTTTTCACGGGTGCAACCGGCGTAGGGCATTGATCAACCTGGGCTGTGCGGAATACTCATTTGGTCGTGCGTCCGTCGTCTGGTGGCCATCCGACATTTGGTCCAGCGCCGGACCGCACGATTGCGCCGTGAGCGTTTGGCAGGCCGGTGGACGTGGTCGAATGTGCCTGCATTGGCTACCCCGTCGCGCCATGAGGCGCCGTATCAAGTTTCATTGCTCATGCGCAGGGCATCCATCCCCCCTGCCAAGGCATCGCGCAACACATCCACCGCCGCTGCCAGCCTTTCATCGACGACGTGCAGGTACTCTGTCCAGCTGTGCAGCCCCTCCAGTGGCGCGGCACCGTCGGATATGCCCCGCAGCGCGATCAGCGGCACGCCAAAATGCTGACATGCGCGCAGGGTGGCGAAGGTTTCCATGTCCACCATGTCTTGCGCAATCGCGTCGTAGGCTGTGCCCGATATGACCGC
This sequence comes from Roseicitreum antarcticum, assembly GCF_014681765.1. Lineage (GTDB taxonomy): Bacteria > Pseudomonadota > Alphaproteobacteria > Rhodobacterales > Rhodobacteraceae > Roseicitreum > Roseicitreum antarcticum. The sequence goes on along the minus strand of NZ_CP061498.1, from coordinate 1,804,931 downwards.
TCCCCCGGTGGACAGGCTTGCCACCGGCACACCCGGCACGCGCAGCGGCATCGCGATCTCTGCAGGTTGGTCCAGAAAGGGCGTAATCCCGGGCAGGAAACCCAGGGGGGACGCATCCATGTCGCGGTAGGCCACCGCGCCGGCCTGATAGACTGCGCCCTGTTCCAACCGCGCCGCCCCCGCCGACCCGAGCGAGATGACCAGTTCGGGCATTGTCCCTGCGCATTGCATCCGTACCAGTGTCGCGGTTGTGACCAGCGCTGCCTCTACCGGGCCGACGCCGGTCAGGACGGGCGCGAAGCGGGCGCGCAGGTTGGGGCCGTATTCAGCATCCACCGCCATCAGGAACAGCGTGCGGGTTTTGTGCAGGTGGGTCAGGGTCATGGGGTGCTCCGGTCCGGGGATGTGCGCAGTTAACCAGCAACCTTTGGCAAAGGGAACCACCCGCTGCCCCGCGCCCGCGCTGAGCGATGTCAAGAAAAGTTGCACGCTCAGGCCCGATCCTTTTGGCAGCAGTATGGCCAGAATGATGCCCGCCAGTGCAATCGAAGACGAAGCCAAGGAGCTGGATGCCGCTCTCGATGTGCTTGGGCTCACCTCCGAAACCCGCTTCTTCGCGCTGTCCAGGGTGCCGACGCCAGAGGTTCTGCTGGAAACTGTCCGCGCCCACCGGGCAATTGAAAATGCTCTGCACTGGCAGCTTGCCGTCTGGTTCCGCGAAGACGCAGCGCGCAACCGCAAGGATAGCGGTTCCGGCAATATCGCCGTCCTACGCCGCTGCGCCCTCGACGTCATTCGCCGCGACACCTACAAGGGCTCACTCTAGATCAAACTGAAGCGCGCGGGCTGGGATACCGACTTCCTTCGCAGCGTTCTCAACCGTTTGGCCCAAACGTGAGGCCAACTGCGATTGCCTTGGGCACTCGCCCGGGCGCCGGCACGGCGTCGACCTGGCCGTTCGAGCTTGGAACCGAAGGCAATCCCATCCGCTTATCCGGTCGGTCCTTGTATGCAGATCAGCGTTTGCATTCCGGTCGCAACGTGTTTGCGCACCTCACCCGTCACGCCCCAGACATCGAGCTTGCAGATCGTCAGGGTGCGGCCATGCTTGATGACGCGGCCGATTGCCTCGAGGTAATCTCCTTGCGCCGGGTTGATCAGGTTCACCTTGAATTCGACCGTCAGGACTGAACTCTCCTCTGGGAATAGCGTGAACGCGGCATAGCCGCCCGCGCTGTCGGCGATGGCTGAGGTGCCGCCGGCATGAAAATAGCCGTGTTGCTGCGTCAGTTCCGGGCGGAAGGGCAGGCGTATCGAGACCAGACCGTTGCGAACTTCGGTCATTTCGGCGCCCAGATGCGCCATCAACCCCTGCTTCGCAAAGCTGTCGCGGGTGCGTGTGGCAATTTTGGGGGAAACGTCGTCTCCGATCTGCATGTGCATGCTCCATCCTGCGATACGCGCAGTATCTCGTAGCTTTGGCCGATTGGGCAGGAAAATTTTTCAGGCCGGATTGAGGGTCAGCAGCGCGCGGCGAAATTCGGGGTCGGTCAGTACCACCTCTCGCGCGCCAAGCGCCTGCGCATGTGTCAGGGCGCGTGTGGTCAAGCGCTGCGCCGTCTCAATCGCTGAGGGCAGGTCCATGCCGCGTGCAAGGCATGCCACGATCAGCCCGGCGAACAGATCACCGGTGCCTGAAAGGGCGATTGGAAGATGCGGCGTCGGGTGACGGCTGATGCCCGCCGGGGTCATCAATACGCCCTCGATCTGGCCGGGTGCTGTGTCGTCGAGCGCACAGCCGGTAACGATCAGCCGTGCCTGCGCGGACATTGGCAGCAGGTCACGGGCGTCTTGCATATCGCGCAATGAGGTGACCTGCCTCCCGGCCAGCCAAGACAATTCAAACGGGTTGGGTGTGGCAATGTCGGCAAGTGGCAGCAGCCGGTCACGCATGATACCCGCAATTGCTTCGGACACATAGAGCCCCGGCCCGGCATCACCCATCACTGGATCGCACAGATAGGTCAGCCTTGGGTTCACGGCTTTCGCTTCGGCCACGAAATCGGCGACCATCCGGGCAACTTCGACCGAACCGATATAGCCGGTGAGGATATAATCAGCGCGTTCAAGCAACCCGCGCTCGCGCACGCCGAGCAGCAGATCGGCAAAAAGCGCCGGGTCAAGCGCCCGGCCCCGAAGCGTGGGATGATGTGGCGGGTTCGAGAAAAGCACCGTGGGGATCGCCGCCACCTCCAACCCCGCCGCCTGCATCGGGAAGAGTGCTGCCGAGTTGCCGACATGGCCAAAGACAACCTGGCTCTGGATCGAGATCACGAAGGGGGGAGGGGTCATTCGGTGCCATCCAGTCTTTTTGTCCAGTTCCCGACACAGCCGCTGCCTAGCCGCCGCACCGCATGCTTGCGCCATCCTTCGGCCAGAACGGCAAGCGCTGCAATCCCTTGCAGTTCGTCCCGGTTCAGTCGGTCGATATAGACCGCCTGTCACAAGCCGGTGCAGCGCCCAGTCTGGGGGCGCGCTGGTCGATCCCCGGTCCAGCCTGTCGCCGGAGGGAAAGGTGCAGGGGGAAAGCATGCGGTGATACCATCTCGGCCCCCCAGGCCACGTCCATCGCGCCGACTGATCCTGCGGGATTTTGGCGATCGGGTCGAGTTTGTCGTTCGCCTGGCCGGTGACAGATGAGGGAACCTTGGAGACCGGCAGAAACACGCCACGGTCTGGCGGCATGGCATCTTCCCGATGGCCATCAAACCGCGCCCCACGCGGGGTCGATTCGGTCAGGCGCTAAATGCCGATGCCGATCGGGGGAAGACGCGCGGCGATGAAATCCGAGGCCTTGAAATGCTCGCGGGCTTGGCGCAGGAGTTTGGCTTTAGTCGACATATGATCCGGGTTGCACAGGCGCGGCTGTGGAATGCGGCCTGCCGATCATTGCTCAGCGGACCCGCGCAGGTGCGGCTCTGCAACCGCGACTTTCCCGTTACTAGGTATTTGGCCCCGGCACTTGGTGAATCGGATTTGGGATGAAACGATCCGGGTCTGAAGTCCAGATTTTGCAGGTGTATTCGCATGGCGTGAGACGGTCGAGGGTTTTGAGCCTGCGTGCGAAGGTGTAGGGCGCTATGAAGTTGGCAAGGTGCGTTCGCAGGTGATCGTGGCTGTCGCAATGGAAGCGTTTGACGGTCGCGTCTGTGATCGTGCGGTTCATCCGCTCGGCCTCGCCGCCCCTCGGTAAAACAGCCCCCCGATTGTTTTGTTATCCCTGTGTCGCCATTGGTGATCTGGCTTGGTCAGCCAATGCTCGATTCCATTTGCTTCGCAGATCATGTCGAAGCGCATCTGCCGCGAATATGCTGTGTTCTGGTTGCGAGGCTGCTCGGCGGAGCCTCCTCAGTTTCGGTGAGAACGGTAGAATGCGGCTCCTTCGGCCCAGTCTTCAAGCCCTCGACCGTCGCTCGCTTACGCCAGTTGCAGACGGTCTCGGGGTTGATGCCCAACTCCTTGCTCAGTTGCGCGAGCGAAGCTTGCGATCGCTCTATTGCAGCCCATTCCTGAGAAACGAGCACATCATGGGATCAAAACCTAGACCAGCATGTTGCGGGGGGCGGCGATCAGGGCGCAGTAGTTGACCATGAACCGTGCCGCATCTGCCCCGTTGATGACCCGGTGGTCATATGACAGATCCAGCGGCACCATGGGTACGGGGCGTGGCGTGTCGCCGTCCCAAACCGTGATCGTTTCCGTGCGCGTTATCCCCAAGATCGCCACTTCGGGCGGGTTCACGATAGGGCTGAAGGCGGTGCCGCCGATACCGCCCAGATTGGTAATGGTCATCGACGCGCCCCCCATCTGGTCTGGCGTGATCTTGCGCGCCTGCGCGCGGGACGCGAGATCCGCAATCTCGGCGGCGATCTGCCACAAGCCCTTTTGGTCGGCATTGCGGATGACCGGCACCATAAGCCCATGCGGGGTGTCGACCGCGATGCCGATATGCACATAATCCTTGAGGATCAGAGTCTGCCCATCCGCCGACAGCGACGCGTTGAAGCGTGGATGCGCCCGCAGGCACCGTGCCAGGGCCGCCACATGAAACACCAGCGCCGTCAGCTTCAGCCCGCGCGCCTGCGCTTCGGGCTTCCAGGCACGGCGCAGCTCTTCGATCACCGTGACATCTGCGCGATCATGATGGGTGACCGCCGGCACGAGGGCCTGCGCCGCCGCCATGTTGGCAGCGGCGACCTGCGCAAACCGGCTGACCTTTTCGGTCGTCACCGGGCCGAATTGCGCGTGGTCCACGTCCCAGTAGCGCGAGGTGTCGGCACTTGGGGTCCGGGCGGGCGCGGTGCGGGCGCCCACATCCTCGGGCCCTATCGTGGTGCGGCCAAGTTCGCGTGCACGCGCGGTGATGTCGACGCCTTGCTCCAGTGCGATGCGCCGTGTGCTGGGGCTTGCGATGATTTCTGACATATCTGCCCCCTTACCAACCGGCCGAAATATACTGTGTTTCCATGAACTCCAGCATCCCTTCATGGCCGCCTTCGCGTCCCAATCCAGATTGCTTGGTGCCGCCGAAGGGTGCGGCGGGGTCACTGACCAGCCCACGGTTCAGGCCGACCATGCCGTAATCCAGCCGCTCGCAGACCTGCAGGGCACGTTTGAAATCACCGCTGAACACATAGGCGACCAGCCCGTACTCGGTGGCATTGGCGCGGGCAATTGCATCGTCTTGATCGGTGAATGTCTGGATTGCGGCAACCGGCCCAAAGATTTCGTCATGCACGCAATCGGCGGTTTCGGGCACATTCGACAGCACGGTGGGCGGGTAGAAGAACCCTGTGCCCTCAGGGATAACCCCACCACATTCGAGCTTTGCACCCTTGGCGATGGCATCGGCGACGAAGGCCGCCACCTTG